>NZ_JBFWLZ010000013.1:0-43853 GCF_050251835.1 Diaphorobacter sp.
TACCGCTTTGCGCGTGCGTCGCTTGCTCAGATTCAGGCCGAGGTCTTGTTGCTTCATGAGCGTATTGTCAGGCGCGGCGCCGTACTTCAGACAGCGCCAGCGGCAGAGTTTTGAACACCATCCTTAGTAATTGATCCAGTATATTTGGGATTAAGAATAACTACAAGATCTGCTCCCACTTTCTTACCCTGTTGTAGAGCATTTTCCTCAGACTCACCCCGCCCGGAATTGAAAAATGAATAACCTATTACTGAGTACCCTTGTTTTCCATACTCCGATGCAATTGCATCGCCATTTTTTTGGGTGGAATGTTCCAGGTGTGGCATTTCCGGAGGTGGCGCGGCACGGTTGGCTGAAATGGCTTCCGGCGTTGCTCCAGTTGCTGGAGTGTAGTGGGTTGAATATCCGGACGCGCATCCAGTAATTAAAAGTACGGTCACTGTGGAAATTATTGTTTTCATCATTTCAATTTTCTATGTGATGGAGTTGCAAGTGGTGGGACTAACGCCCAAGGTAAGCCGCCCGCCGTAGGCGGGTCGGCTTGAACGCCGGGTTAGACCCGAAAGCCAAAAGGGAGCGCCCGGACTTGAACAAGGGCGCAGCCCACGAAAAAGCGCTGGGCCACGAAAGCGGCGCAGCGCTGCAAGAATGATAGCTGGTGGCGCTTGCTGCAAAAGCGCTGGAGGCCAAAAAGGCTTCAAAGCCCCTGGAATAGGGCCGAGCGCTGGAATAAGTGGCTGTGCGCATAAAGCGGGTGATGGGACTAACGAACGAAAGTAAGCCGCCCGCCGAAGGCGGGTCGGCTTGACTGCACAGTTAGACCCAGAGGCCAAAACGGGAAACCCCAGGTTGACGACGGGCGCACACTGCGAAAAAGCGCTGCGCCACGGAGGCGGCGCAGCGCTTGCAAAATGATAGCTACTAGCGCTTGCTGCACAAGGGCTAGCGGCCTAAAAGGCTTGAAAAAGCGCACAAGCCCCAGGCGAAGCCCACCACACGGCAAAACCCCCAACGGATAAACGCTTGAGAAAGGCGAAGCGCTGGAATAAATGGGGGCCTGCATAAAGCGGGAGTATGGAGGGCCTAACGGCCAAGGTAAGCGGCCCGCAGAATGCGGGTCCGCTTGACCGCAGAGTTAGACCCGAAGGCCAAAAGGGAACGCCCTGCCTTGAAGAAGGGCGCGGCCCACGAAAAACCGCTGGGCCACGAAAGCGGCGCAGCGCTGCAAGAAGGATAGCTGGTGGCGCTTGGCTGGCAAGCGCTGGCGGCCAAAAAGGCTTGGAAAGCCTTTGAGACATGCGAAGCGCTGGAATAAATAGCGGCCTGCATAAAGCGGGAATATGAAGGGACTAACGCCCGCGGTAAGCTGCGCCGGAGCGAAGCGGAGGGTACCAACAGGCGGAGCCTGTTGGCGTCAGCTTGACCAAACAGTTAGGCTGGGGAGCGGAGGCAGCTTGTTGCACTTGATATCCCCTATGTTTTTGCTGATAGCGGTTCATAACCAGCATCCAAAGGCGCAACCACTGAAATGAACCGAAGTGGGCCAACGCTGGTGCAAAGAACACCGTGCACCTGCCCTTTGTTTGCAACTACGATATCCCCCGGAACAATTGCAACGGTGTTGCCTTGCTCGTCAATTTGATATTGACCTTCCCCTGAAAGGATGGTCCATGTATCTTGTCCGTCGGGGTGAATATGTGGCGCAATAGTTTGGCCGGGCTCCACATGCCAAGCCACGATAACTGAATGCGAAGATTCAACAACAACAGACCGTATTGGTTCTTTCTCGGCTGGCTGCATGAATTCATGGGACTTATACACGCGGTGAGTGCTCATTTTTTGCTCCGTAAATGCAAGCCTTTGGGCAGCAAGATTCGCGCCGCCCAAAAGTCTAACGTAGAAGTAACCGGCACCGGAGCGCTAGCGAAGGGGACCCAAATGCGCAGCATTTGGGTGTCCGGTTGACTGCCATGTTAGGCGTTTCTCCGAACTTCTTCATCGTAGTGGTCTTCAACGTCCTGGACGTCAAGAAAATCAACGTATGCCGCTACTAAGTTATTGATGTCGCTAGAGAATAAGTAGCACACGTGGCCGCATGCTAAAAACTGGCCAAGAAATGGAAGAGGTTGTCCGTGCATCGCCGGCCACCACCGGTCTGACTTTCTCTTCCAGTCTGGTTTAGGGTGCCCCTTGGCTTTGACGGAACTTGAAGAGACCGGCCGCAAATCGCAGGTATTGATATTGGTGAAGAATATAGAGCGGTATTGGTGGAGGTGGTGCGTTATCTCGTTGAATTGCATTGCTATTGTCAGGAACCAACCGTTGCTCGGTTCGGTTGATTCGATTGAGAAGTCTGCCGTTTCCCATCGAAGGAGCGATACTTTGACTCTGCGGCCATCTGCAGTTGTGAGTTGCAATGCATCTAGTTCTTTGGGGGCCGCAGATGCCTTTGGTAACGCACTACATCTACCAATGAGTGTTGGCGGTTGAATCATGTATTGCCTAACTAGATTTAGACGGCAGCCATCGTAAGCAAGCTGATCTGCCAAAACAAGATGTATCCACCAGTACATAGGGATACTACCCAGCTGATGCCGTTTAGGCAAACCTAAAATTTTCCGGATGACATCATCTCCCTATAGTGCTGCATCCACCGCATCTGCCGTGCCGGGTGCCGCCCCGGCGCCCAAACTATTGGATCGTTTGCGTGATCATCTGCGCACGCGCCATTACAGCATTCGTACCGAGACGGCGTATGTCGATTGGGCGCGGCGCTTTATCTTGTTTCACGGCAAGCGGCATCCGCAAGAGATGGGCGTGGCGGAGGTGGAGGCTTTTTTGACGCATCTGGCTGTGCAACGCCAGGTGTCTGCATCGACCCAGAATCAGGCCAAGGCGGCGATTTTGTATTTGTACAAACAGGTGTTGGGTGTGGATTTGCCCTGGCTGGACGATGTAGTGCAGGCCAAGGCGTCCAGGCGTCTGCCGGTGGTGCTGACTGCGACCGAGGTGCGCACTTTGCTGCTGCACATGCAAGGCACGACCGGGCTGATTGCGCAGTTGTTGTATGGCACGGGTATGCGTTTGCTAGAGGCGCTGCGCCTGCGCGTCAAGGACGTGGAGTTTGCCCGGCGCGAAATTGTGATTCGCGAAGGCAAAGGGAATAAAGACCGCATCACCGTGCTGCCCGAAAACCTGATCGGCCCTTTGCAGCATCAATTGCAAAAGGCGCGGGCGCTGCACGAAAAGGATGTGGAGGCGGGTTTTGGCCGTGTGCATTTGCCGCACGCGCTAGCGGTGAAGTACGCCAATGCGGATCGCAGCTGGGCTTGGCAATGGGTGTTTCCGTCGCCAGTGCGCTCCGTTGATCCGCGCCCCGACGCTGTGACAGGCGTTTTGCTGGAGCGGCGCCACCATGTGTATCCCGAGTCGGTGCAGCGCGCGGTGCGCGAGGCGGCCAGGCTGGCGCAGATCGACAAGCCGGTGAGTCCGCATGTGTTGCGCCATTCATTCGCCACGCATTTGTTGCAAGCTGGCTATGACATCCGCACGGTGCAGGAGCTGCTGGGCCATGCCGATGTGAGCACCACCATGATTTACACGCATGTGCTCAACAAAGGCGGGCGCGGCGTGCTCAGCCCGCTGGATGCGCTGTAGCCCTTGGCGCGGCAAGGTCGCGCCCCACGGGCTGCGCCATTGGCCGCGCAACGGGTGGGACAATCGCCTGCAGTTTGACCCACATTTTTTCTCACAGGGTATCTCCATGGCAGGTCTGAAAACGGGCGCGCCTGCGCCCCAGTCCATCACGGTGCATGAGCAATCGCGCGTGCTGGAGGTGGTTTTTTCTGATGGTGCGCACTTTCGCATCCCCTTCGAGCTGATGCGCGTGTACTCACCCTCGGCCGAGGTGCAGGGCCACGGCCCGGGGCAGGAGGTGCTGCAAACCGGCAAGCGCGATGTCACGCTGGTGGGGTTGGCGCCGGTGGGCAACTACGCGGTGCAGCCCACGTTCTCTGATGGCCACGACAGCGGTATTTTTTCGTGGGACTACCTGTACGAGCTGGGCCGCAACGAGCAGGCACTGTGGGCCGAATATGCCGAGCGACTGGCGGCCGCGGGTGTTGACCGCGACGCGCCCATGGCGCCAAAGCCTGCCAGCGGGCAGGGTTGCGGCGGGCATTGATGCCTGCAACCGTCCCTGCTCGTCTTTTTTCTTTCACCAAATAGCCACACATGCCCCATGCTTGCGCGGGGTTGCCGCTGTACGCATGCCCAGCGGCTGCTTAGCATCACATCATGAGTACCACGCATTTCGGATTTCAGTCGGTTGCAGAAGAAGACAAGGCGCGCCACGTGCGCAGCGTGTTTGATTCGGTGGCCTCCAAGTACGACGTCATGAACGACCTGATGTCAGGCGGGCTGCACCGCGCCTGGAAGGCCTACACCGTGATGGTGGCCAACCTGCGCGAGGGCGACCAGGTGCTGGACATTGCGGGCGGCACGGGCGACCTGTCGCTGGCGTTTGCCAAAAAGGTTGGCAGCACCGGCCGCGTGGTGCACACCGACATCAATGAAGCCATGCTGCGCGTGGGGCGCGAGCGGCTTATCAACCAGGGCGTGGTGCTGCCCACGGCGGTGTGCGATGCCGAGCACCTGCCCTTTCCCGATGACCACTTTGATCTGGTCAGCGTGGCCTTTGGCCTGCGCAACATGACGCACAAGGATGCGGCGCTGCGCGAGATGTGCCGCGTGCTCAAGCCGCGCGGGCGGCTGCTGGTGCTGGAGTTTTCCCGCATAGCCAAGCCGCTGGAAAAGGCCTACGACTGGTATTCGTTCCAGGTGCTGCCGCGCCTGGGCAAGCTGGTGGCGGGCGACGACGCCAGCTACCGCTACCTGGCCGAGTCGATCCGCATGCATCCGGGGCAGGAAGAACTCAAATCCCTCATGCAGCAAAGTGGCTTTGGGCATGTGGACTATCACAACATGACTGGCGGCATCGTGGCCTTGCATGTTGGAATCAAGTGCTGAGTAATTGCCGAAATAATTGCCGAGTTAATGGCCGGATCTGTCGGTCGAACGCTATCAATCTCCTGGAGAAGACATCATGAAACTGTGGTCTGTGGTTCTGGTCGCCATGCTGGCGGTTGTGCATCTGGATGCCGATGCCAAGCGCATGGGTGGTGGCAAATCCATCGGCAAGCAGTCCAGCAATGTGACTCAGCGCGAGGCGGCAACGCCTCCTGCAGCTCCTGGCGCACCCGCGCAGAGCGCAACCAACAGCACTGCGGCTGCCAAGCCCGCGGCTGCTCCCAACGCTGCCGCCGCAGCGCCCAAGAAGCCATGGGGCGCCATGCTCGGCGGCCTGGCTGCGGGTCTGGGCCTGGCGTGGCTGGCCAGCTCGCTGGGTCTGGGCGCAGAGTTCGGTCAGTTTCTGATGCTGGCGTTGCTGGCGCTGGTCGTCATGGCCGTGATCGGCATGATCATGCGCTCGCGCAAATCCGCCGCGGCCCAGTCGGGCGGTGCGCCGTTCGCCTTCCAGGGGGCGGGTGCTGGCACGCCGTCGCAGGCGCAGGTGCCGCGGCAATATAGTCCCGACAAGGTGGGTAACGACGCATCGGCCCGCCCGTGGGAGCGCGGCGGCATGGCCTTTCAGGCGCCCGCTGCCGCCGAGGGCTCCGCCAGCCTGATCGGCTCGGCTTTGTCTGGCTCGCAAAATTGGGGTGTGCCTGCTGATTTCGACACCGACGGCTTTCTGGCTGCGGCCAAGCGCAACTTCACCACGCTGCAGGCGGCATGGGATCGCTCCGACATCGCCACGCTGCGTTCCATGATGACCGACGGCATGCTCGACGAGATCCGCACCCAGTTGAGCGAGCGCGAGTCGCACCGCGGCGCCGAGCAGCCCAACCAGACCGACGTGGTCATGCTGGAAGCGCAGCTGCTGGGTATCGAAGAGATGGACGACGGCTATCTGGCCAGCGTGGAGTTCTCCGGCATGATCCGCGAGGAGCCTTCTGCCGGCCCCAGCCCCTTCCGCGAAGTCTGGAACATGACCAAGCCCAAGAATGGTGCCAGCGGCTGGCTGGTGGCCGGCGTACAAGCGCTGCAGTAAGCAATGGAGCCGCCTGGCAAGTGTGGCGCGCGGCCAAAAAGCCTGCGGCCGGGTGCACGGTTCGGGGAATAATCGCGGGCTATGTCAACACAATTTCCCTTCTCTCTCCTGGACGGGCTCTTCGAGCGCATCGTGGCCGGTTCGCAGCCTCCAGCATGGCTGGTGCATGAACTGCAGCACCGCGTGGTGCTGTTTCTCAATCATGTGCTCATGCAGGAACGAGAAGCCATGGATCGCCTTGCGCGCCAGCGTGACCGCATTGCGCTGGTGCAGTGGCGTGTGTTCACCATGGCGCTGCGCGTCACGCCGGCGGGGCTGTTCGATCTGGCACCCGAAGGCGCCGCGCCCGATTTGCGGCTGGAGGTGTCCGAAACCTCTCCGCTGTCGCTGGCCCAGGGCGCCTTGCGTGGCGACAGGCCTGCCATTCGCATCGAGGGTGATGTGCAGCTGGCGGCCGACATCAACTGGCTGGTGGATCATGTGCGCTGGGATGCCGAGGAAGATCTGGCCCGCGTGATCGGCGATGCGCCCGCGCGGGTCTTGGCTGGCGTGGCTGCACGTCTGGCCGACGCATTGCGCCGCTTTGTGGGCGGGCGTCTGGGCAGCATGGGTGGCCTGGGCTGCGAGCCGCACGCGCAGGGCCAGGGCAACGCTACAGACCGCTCGTCGTCATGAGCCGCCTTCTGCGGGGCGCCACCATCATCTGGGTGGTGCTGCGCCATGGGCTGGATGAGCTGCTGCTGTCCAACTTTCGCCATCCGTGGCTGCGCGGCCTCACCCGCGTGATCACCATCGGGCGCCGGTTGGATGCGCCCCGCGGCCAGCGACTGCGCGAGGCTCTGGAAAGCCTGGGCCCCATCTTCGTCAAGTTTGGCCAGGTGC
Source organism: Diaphorobacter sp. (assembly GCF_050251835.1). Taxonomy (NCBI): domain Bacteria; kingdom Pseudomonadati; phylum Pseudomonadota; class Betaproteobacteria; order Burkholderiales; family Comamonadaceae; genus Diaphorobacter; species Diaphorobacter sp. The sequence continues at coordinate 6,995 of NZ_JBFWLZ010000013.1, forward strand.
TGTCCACGCGGCGCGATCTGCTGCCCCCTGACATTGCCGATGAGCTGGCCCTGCTGCAAGACCGCGTTCCGCCGTTCGACTCCGACATTGCGGTGGCCACCATTGAGCGCGCGTTTCGCCGGTCGATTGGCGAGATCTTCGTGTCGTTCGACCGGGTTCCCGTGGCCAGCGCCTCCATTGCCCAGGTGCACTTTGCCGTGGTGCGTGACCGCGCCGGGCGCGAGCGCGAGGTGGCGGTCAAGGTGCTGCGCCCGGGCATGCTGCCGGTAATCGACAAGGACGTGGCGCTGCTGCGCATGATGGCCGGCTGGGTGGAGAGCCTGTCGTCCGACGGCAAGCGCCTCAAGCCGCGCGAGGTGGTGGCCGAGTTCGACACCTACCTGCACGACGAGCTGGATCTGGTGCGCGAGGCAGCCAACGCCGCGCAACTGCGCCGCAACATGGAGGGGCTGGACCTGGTGCTCATCCCCGAGGTGTTCTGGGAGCTCAGCCACGCCGAGGTCTTCGTCATGGAGCGCATGAAGGGCGTGCCCATCAACCAGGTGGATCGACTGCGTGCGGCAGGTGTGGACATCCCCAAGCTGGCGCGCGACGGGGTCACGATCTTTTTCACGCAGGTCTTTCGCGACGGTTTTTTCCATGCCGACATGCATCCGGGCAACATCCAGGTGAGTCTGGAGCCTGCCAACTTTGGCCGCTACATTTCGCTGGACTTCGGCATCGTGGGCACGCTGACTGAAGTTGACAAGGAATACCTGGCGCAGAACTTCGTGGCGTTCTTCCGGCGCGACTACAAGCGCGTGGCAGAACTACACATCGAAAGCGGCTGGGTACCGGCCAGCACGCGCGTCAACGACCTGGAGGCGGCCATCCGCACCGTGTGCGAGCCGTACTTCGACCGTCCGCTGAAAGAAATCTCGCTGGGCATGGTGCTGCTGCGCCTGTTCCAGACCTCGCGCCGCTTTCAGGTGGAGATACAGCCGCAGCTGGTGTTGCTGCAAAAGACCCTGCTCAACATCGAGGGCCTGGGGCGCCAGCTCGATCCCGAGCTGGATCTCTGGAGCACGGCCAAGCCGTTCTTGGAGAAATGGATGCTTGAGCAACTGGGCCCACCGCGCCTGTGGCGCGAGCTGCGCGCCGAGGCCCCGCAATACGCCAAGATACTGCCTGATCTGCCGCGCCTGCTGCACGACTACTTGCGCCACAAGCCGCGTGACAACCGTGCCGAGCTGCAGGAGCTGCTGGCGGCGCAAAAGCGCACCAACCGGCTGCTGCAAAGCCTGCTGTACGGCGGTCTGGGCTTTGTGCTGGGGCTGCTGGCCATGCAGCTGATCGTGCGCGTCCGATTGTTCTGATCCCCACCTCCGTTCCCTCTATCAATTCGTCAGGAGTGCCAGCGTGTTGCTCTTCATGGTGATTGCTTACCTGTTCGTCACCATTGGCATCGGCCTGTGGGCCGCCCAGCGGGTGAAGAACACGGCCGATTTTGCGATTGCGGGGCGCCATCTGCCCATGTACATGATCATCACCACCACGTTTGCGACGTGGTTCGGCTCAGAGATCGTGCTGGGCGTGCCCGCCAAATTCATCGAGGGTGGCCTGCGTGCCGTCGTCGAAGACCCCTTCGGTGCGGGCATGTGCCTGATTCTGGTGGGGCTGTTCTTCGCGGCCAAGCTCTACCGCATGACGCTGCTGACCATCAGCGACTATTACCGCGAGCGCTATGGCCGCGCTGTGGAGATCATCTGCTCGATCATCATCATGCTCAGCTACCTGGGCTGGGTGTCGGCGCAGGTCACTGCGCTGGGGCTGGTGTTTCACCTGCTGTCGGGCGGCGCAGTCAGCATCGCCTGGGGGATGGTCATCGGCGTGCTGTCCATCCTGATCTACACACTGTGGGGGGGCATGTGGTCGGTGGCCGTGACAGACTTCGTCCAGATGATCATCCTGGTGGTGGGCCTGCTGGTGCTGGCCTGGTTTGCCAGCGACATGGCGGGCGGCGCGGGCAAGGTGATCGAGCTGGCCACCAGCCGCGACATGTTCCGGTTCTGGCCTGAGCCGTCCTGGCATGAAATCATCTTCTTCTTTGGCGCGGCCATCACCATGATGCTGGGCTCGATTCCGCAGCAGGACGTGTTCCAGCGCGTGATGTCGGCCGACAGCGAGAAATCGGCCACGCGCGGCACCATTATCGGCGGCACTGCCTACATCATCTTTGCCTTCGTACCCATGTTCCTGGTGACCAGCGCGCTGATCATCATGCCGCAGGAGGCCACCGCGCTGCTGGCGCAAGACCCGCAGAAGGTGCTGCCCACGCTGGTCATGGAGCGCATGCCGGTGGTCATGCAGGTGCTGTTCTTCGGTGCGCTGCTGTCGGCCATCAAGTCGTGCGCGTCGGCCACGCTGCTGGCCCCCAGCGTGACCTTTACCGAAAACATCTGGCGCCAGTTCCGCCCCGAAAACATCAGCGACCGCGAGAATCTGCTGACCATGCGCATCAGCGTGCTGGTGTTTGCGGTGGCCGTGCTGGCCTATTCCATCAAGATGGAAGGCACTCCCATTTATGAGCTGGTGTCTTCTGCCTACCAGGTGCCGCTGGTGGGGGCCTTCGTGCCGCTGGTGTTCGGCTTGTACTGGAAGCGGGCCAGCACCCAGGGCGCGCTGTGCGCCGTGGTGCTGGGCATCGGCGTCTGGGTCATTTTCATGGCCACGCCTGCGCTGCACGAGGCCTTTCCGCAGCAGCTGGCGGGCCTGGTGGCGGCCGCTTTCGGCATGGTGGCTGGGTCGCTGGCGCCCCAGGTGGTGCGCAGCACCCATGCCTCGCATCACCGGATGGTGGGGGTGGAGTAGGGCATCCGGGCCGTGCTGGCAGCTGCGCCGCTATTGCGCCCGCAGTGCCGGTGCGGGCAGGGTGCGTGCCTATAATCTGCGGCTTTGCCGATCTTCCGCACCTCTTCGCAATGCCTATTTACGCTTACCGATGCGGCTCCTGCGGCTACGCCAAGGATGTGCTGCAGAAAATCTCCGACGCTCCCCTGACGGATTGCCCCGCCTGTGGCGCGCGGGCCTTCACCAAGCAGGTGACGGCCGCTGGCTTTCAGCTCAAGGGCACGGGCTGGTATGCGACCGACTTCAGCGGCCGCAGCCAGCCGGCAGCGGCGGCACCTGCGGCAGACGCGTCCTCGGGCGCGGAGCCTGCTACAAAAAAAGAAGCTAGTAGCGCAGGCGCAGCAAGCGCTATGGCTACTTCTGATACATAAACTGGATACGCATGTCCGCACTGCGCAAGTGGCTTTTCACGGGTTTGCTGGTCATCGTGCCCGGCGTCATCACCGCCTGGGTGCTGAGCTGGATCGTCAGCACGCTCGACCAGACCCTGCAGATACTCCCAGGGGACTGGCAGCCCGACAAACTGTTGGGGTTTCACATTCCTGGCTTTGGCGTGCTGCTCACGCTCAGCATCTTGCTGGCTGTGGGCGCGCTGGCCAGCAACTTCGCGGGCCGCAAGCTCGTGGAATGGGGCGATCTGGCCGTGAGCCGCATCCCGGTGGTGCGCTCCATCTACTCCAGCGTCAAGCAGGTGTCGGACACACTGTTTTCCGAAGGCGGCAACGCGTTCCGCACGGCCGTGCTGGTGCAGTGGCCGCGCGAAGGCGTGTGGACGGTGGCCTTCGTCACCGGCACGCCCAATGGTGAGGTGGCCGCCTATCTGCGCGACGAGTTCGTCAGCGTCTATGTGCCCACCACGCCCAACCCCACGGGCGGATACTTCGTGCTGGTGCGCAAGAGCGACTGCATCGAGCTGGACATGAGCGTGGACGCCGCCCTCAAGTACATCGTGTCGATGGGTGTCGTGGCACCGCCCGGTCTTGCAGTCCCCGAAACCGGCAAGTAACAAGTTTGCGCGCCCGGCGGCGCGCGAGAAGAACAACCCTCTAGTCGCGCTCCGCGAGAGCGCAGGAAGACAAACCAATGGCCATGCGCTCTGAATACTGTGGTCTTGTGACCGAGGCCCTGCTGGGCCAATCCGTGACCCTGTGCGGCTGGGTGAACCGCCGCCGCGACCATGGCGGCGTGATTTTCATCGACCTGCGCGACCGTGAAGGCTACGTGCAGGTGGTCTGCGATCCCGACCGCCCCGAGATGTTCAAGGTGGCAGAAGGCATCCGCAACGAATACTGCGTGCAGATCAAGGGCCTGGTGCGCGCCCGTCCCGAAGGCACGACCAACGACAACCTCAAAAGCGGCAAGATCGAGGTGCTGTGCCACGAGCTCAACGTGCTCAACCCCTCGGTAACGCCGCCGTTCCAGATGGACGACGACAACCTGTCGGAGACCACGCGCCTCACGCACCGCGTGCTGGATCTGCGCCGCCCCTACATGCAAAAAAACCTGATGCTGCGCTACCGCACAGCCATCCAGGTGCGTAACTTCCTGGACAAGGAAGGCTTTATCGACATCGAAACGCCCATGCTGGGCAAGAGCACGCCCGAAGGCGCGCGCGACTACCTGGTGCCCAGCCGCGTGCATGACGGCCAGTTCTTCGCGCTGCCCCAGTCGCCCCAGCTCTACAAGCAGATGCTGATGGTGGCCGGCTACGACCGCTACTACCAGATCACCAAGTGCTTCCGCGACGAAGACCTGCGCGCCGACCGCCAGCCCGAGTTCACGCAGATCGACTGCGAAACTTCGTTCCTGAACGAAGAAGAAATCCGCGCCATCTTCCAGCGCATGATCACCGAGGTGTTCCAGACCCAGCTGGGCGTTCAACTCGGCGAATTCCCCATCATGACCTACCAGGAAGCGGCGCACCGCTTTGGCTCCGACAAGCCCGACCTGCGCGTCAAGCTCGAATTCACCGAGCTGACGGACGTGATGAAGGACGTGGACTTCAAGGTGTTCTCCGGCGCTGCCAACATGAAGGGTGGCCGCGTGGTCGCGCTGCGCGTGCCCGGCGGATCGGCCGAGAACGGCGGCATCAGCCGTGGCGAGATCGATCAGTACACCGAGTTCGTCAAGATTTACGGCGCCAAGGGCCTGGCGTACATCCGCGTGAACGAGGTGGCCAAGGGCCGCGACGGGCTGCAGTCGCCCATCGTCAAGAACATCCACGACGCGGCCCTGGCCGAAATCCTCAAGCGCAGCGGTGCGCAGGACGGCGACCTGCTGTTCTTCGGTGCCGACAAGGAAAAGGTGGTCAACGACGCCATTGGCGCGCTGCGCCTGAAGATCGGCCACAGCGAGTTTGGCAAGAAGAATGGCCTGTTTGAAAACCGCTGGGCGCCTCTGTGGGTGGTGGACTTCCCCATGTTCGAGCACGACGAGGACGAAGACCGCTGGGTGGCCGTGCACCACCCCTTCACCAGCCCCAAGGACGGCCACGAAAACCTGATGGACACCGACCCCGGCAAATGCCTGGCCAAGGCCTACGACATGGTGCTCAACGGCTGGGAGCTGGGCGGCGGCTCGGTGCGTATCCACCGCGCCGATGTGCAAAGCAAGGTGTTCAGCGCCCTCAAGATCACGCCCGAGGACGCGAAAGCCAAGTTCGGCTACCTGCTCGATGCGCTGCAGTACGGCGCACCACCGCACGGTGGCCTGGCCTTTGGTCTGGATCGCCTGATCACGCTGATGACCGGCGCCGAGTCGATCCGCGACGTGATTGCCTTCCCCAAGACCCAGCGCGCGCAAGACCTGCTGACCCAGGCGCCGTCGCCCGTGGACGAAAAGCAGCTGCGAGAGTTGCACATCAAGCTGCGCAACCCCGCCCCGGCGCAGTAAGACGGGTCAGATGGGTAAAACGCCAGGGTACTTTGTGCCCTGGCGTTTTCGTATGGGCTCATGACTTTTGGATGGCTAAAATGGCTATTCAAAATGCCGGGAGCAGGTCATGCAAGTCACCGCCACTGAAGCCAAGAATCGTTTGGGCTTTTACCTGAGCCAGGCTGAGCGCGAGCCAGTGCACGTGCTCAAGAATGAGCGTGTGGCAGGTGTCATCGTGTCGGCAGCGCGTTATGCAGAGTTGATTGCGCTGGAGCAGAAGAAAACTCTGGCGCAGCGCAAGCGCGAATTCAACGAGACCTACAAAGACTGGATAGCCGAGCAAAACGCCCACCACGAAGCGCAGGGGTTGTGGTGCGAAGGGCTGGTGGCTTGGCGGGATCAATCCTGATGCCGCAGTTTGACGTATATGCCAACCCCAATCACTCGACGCGGGGGGCTGTGCCTTTTGTGGTGGATGTGCAAAGCAGCCTGATCGACGCATTGCCCACACGATTGGTTATGCCGCTGTCTCGTGTGGGTGCAGACCGGGTCAGTTTGCCGACGAACCTGTGTCCGCTGGTGAAGGTTGATGGCGAAACCTTGACTCTGATGCCGCACCTGGCTGCCGCGATCGACAGACGCCTTTTGCGTCAGTCCGTGCTGTCCTTGGCGCACCGCTCCCATGAGATCAGTGCAGCGCTGGATGCAGTGCTTGCCGGGTTCTGAGCACATCCTCGCCGGCTAAATCAGCAAATTGCCGTTGTGAAGCGCCGTGCACGCCTACAAAATTCCCCAATCCGTGCTGGTGGTGATCTACACCCCCGCGCTGGACGTGCTGCTCATCCGGCGCACCGTGGATGCGCCCGATGGCCAGCCCTTCTGGCAATCCGTCACCGGCAGCAAGGATTTTGTGGATGAAGACTGGGCCACCACTGCCGCGCGCGAGGCGGCCGAGGAAACCGGCATCCACGCCCATGCGCCTGGCCATGTACTGCGCGACTGGGGCCTGCAGAACATCTACACCATTTACCCGCAATGGCTGCACCGTTATGCGCCTGGTGTGCGCCTGAATACCGAGCGCGTTTTCGGCCTGTGCGTGCCGGCGCAAACGCCGGTGGTCTTGAATCCGCGTGAGCACAAGGCATATGCTTGGGCCGACTGGCGCGCTGCGGCCGACCGCTGCTACTCGCCCTCCAATGCAGAGGCCATACTCTGGTTGCCCCGATTCGCCTGATCATGACCCACACACCGATCGAACTGCCCGCCGAGCATTCCGGCATCCTGCGCGTGGCCACCTACAACATCCACAAGGGGGTGCAGGGGTTGGGGCCGACGCGCCGGTTGGAGATCCACAACCTGGGGCTGGCCGTGGAGCAGCTCGACGCCGACATCGTGTGCCTGCAGGAAGTGCGCAAGATGAACCACAAAGAGGCCGGCTACTTCGAGCGCTGGCCCCGCGTGCCGCAGGCCGAATACCTGGCGCCGGAGGGCTACGCGTCGGTGTACCGCACCAATGCCTACACGCGCCACGGCGAGCATGGCAACGCGCTGCTCACGCGCTGGCCGGTGATGGGTCACCAGCACGAAGACATCTCGGACCACCGCTTCGAGCAGCGCGGCCTGCTGCATGTGGAGGTGGAGGTGCAGGGCCGCCGGGTGCACGCCATCGTGGTGCACCTGGGGCTGATTCCGGGCAGCCGCATCCGCCAGGTGGCGCAGTTGCAGCGCTTCATTGCGCGCGAGGTGCCGGGCGACGCGCCGCTGGTCGTGGCGGGCGACTTCAACGACTGGGGGCTGCAGATCAAGCGCATGCTGGCGGGCTTTGGCCTGTTCGAGTACGACGATGCGCCGCGCGCCTTCACCTATCCCGCGCGCCTGCCGCTGGTGCAGCTGGATCACGTGTACGTGCGCGGGCTCACGCCGCTGGGGCTGCATGTGCCGCGCGGTCGCATCTGGTGGCGCATGTCGGACCACCTTCCGCTGATTGCCGAGTTCAGACTCTGAGAGCATGGTCGTCACCCCTGCACGGCGCGCCGCGTCAGCGACGGGCCACCACATCCAACTGCTGCAGGGCGCGCAGGAGTTCTTTCCGGCCCTCATTGCCGACATGGATGCCGCACTGTCCGACATCCAGTTCGAGACCTACATCTTCGACTTCACCGGCGCCGGCGCCGACGTGGCCCGGGCGCTGATGCGGGCGGCACAGCGTGGCGTGCGCGTGCACCTGGCGGTGGATGGCGTGGGCACCGGGCCGCTGCCTGAGCCTTGGCGCTCGCGCCTGAAGCAGGCCGGCGTGCAGGTGCAGGTGTACTCGCCGCTGGGGCCGCTGGGTCTGCTGTTGCCGATGCGCTGGCGGCGCCTGCACCGCAAGCTGTGCGTGATCGACGGCTGCGTGCTGTTTTGCGGTGGCATCAACGTGCTGGACGACTTCCATGACCCCAACCATGGCGTGCTGGCCGCACCGCGCTTTGACTTTGCGGTGCGGGCCGTGGGCAGCCTGGTGCAACAGGCCAGCGAGGCCATGGAGCAGCTGTGGTGGCGCATGCGGGCCGTGCGCGACGTGCGCCGCCGGCGCCTGTCGCTGGCGCTGGCCGACCTGCGCGCCGCCAGCGCGGCGCGCCTGGCCGCACGGCGCGCCGACAGCAGCAGCCGCGGCATGCGTGCGGCGCTGGTGCTGCGCGACAACGTGCGCAACCGCACGCGTATCGAGCGCGCCTACCTGCGCGCCATCGCCCATGCGCGCCACGAGATCATCATCGCCAACGCCTACTTTGTGCCCGGCCGCAAGCTGCGCCGCGCGCTGGTGCTGGCGGCCCGGCGCGGCGTGCGGGTGCAGCTGCTGCTGCAGGGGCGCTACGAATATTTCATGCAATACCACGCCGCGCGCCCCGTATATGGCCAGCTTCTGGCTGCGGGCGTGGAGATCCACGAGTACGCGCCCAGCTTTCTGCATGCCAAGGTGGCGGTGATCGACGCGCAAAGCAGGCGCGCCTGGGCCACCGTGGGTTCCAGCAATCTGGATCCGCTGTCGCTGCTGCTGGCACGCGAGGCCAACGTTGTCGTGCACGACCGCGCGTTTGCGCAAGACTTGCGCCGCCGGCTGCGCCACGCCATGGCCCACGAGGGGCGCCAGCTGGACCCCCAAAGCTACGCCCGGCGATCGCTGCGCCAGCGGGTGCTGGATCGCCTGGCCTTCGGCCTTGCGCGCGCCGCCTTGTGGCTGACCGGCAATCGTTACTGAAATACGTTGCGGTTTGGGTTCTTTGCTATTAAATAAATAGCTGTTGGCGCTTATGGAACGGGCGCCAGAGGCATAAAGAACCCATAAGACCTGAGGATACATTCACTGGTACCATGGCGCCATGTCTGCTGAAACACCCCCACCCGTGAGCACCCGCGAGTCCGATGAGGGCACGCCCGTCTCCGTCAAGATTCGTGAACGGCTGCAGGCATCGCGCCGGCGCTTTCACGCCAACGACAACATTGCCGACTTCATCCAGCCCGGCGAACTCGAGCGCCTGCTCGACGAGGTAGAGGCCAAGATGCAGGGCGTGCTCGACAGCATGGTGATCGACACAGCGGGCGATCACAACACGCAAAATACTGCGCGCCGGGTGGCCAAGATGTACCTCAACGAGGTCTTCAAGGGGCGCTACGTGCAGCCGCCGGCGATTACCGAATTCCCCAACGCCGAGCACCTCAATGAGCTGATGATCGTCGGCCCCATCACCGTGCGCAGCGCCTGCAGCCACCATTTCTGCCCGGTCATCGGCAAGATCTGGATCGGCGTCATGCCCAACGAGCACACCAACGTGATCGGCCTGTCCAAGTACGCGCGCCTGGTGGACTGGGTGATGGGCCGCCCCCAGATCCAGGAAGAAGCCGTGGTGCAGCTGGCCGACCTGATCATGGAAAAAACCCAGCCCGACGGCCTGGCCATCGTCATGGAGGCCAGCCACTTTTGCATGTCCTGGCGCGGTGTGCGCGAGATGGACAGCAAGATGATCAACTCGGTCATGCGCGGTGTGTTCCTCACCAACCCTGCGCTGCGCCGTGAATTCCTCGCCCTCATTCCCGGAAGGAACTGACCCCATGCTGGTCCGTCTTCTCTATGTCAGCCGCGCAGTCGATACGTCGGCCGAGGCCATCGAAGCCATCCTCACCCAGTCGCGCCAGCACAACCCGGCCACCGGCATCACCGGCGTGCTGTGCTACGGCGGCGGCATTTTTCTGCAGGCCATCGAAGGCGGCCGATCGGCCGTGAGTGACCTGTACGGCCATATCCAGCGCGACCCGCGCCACCAGCATGTGGAGCTGCTGGCCTTTGAAGAGATCACCGAGCGCCGCTTTGGCGGCTGGACCATGGGCCAGGTCAACCTGGCCAAGCTCAACCACTCCATCGTGCTCAAGTATTCCGAGCGCCCCGAATTCGACCCCTATGCCGCCTCGGGCAAGGTGTCGTTCGCGCTGCTCGAAGAGCTCATGGCCACGGCCAGCATCATCGGGCGTGCCTGACGGGGCGGGCGGCCTGCTGCTGGCAGGCTGCGATTTCTCCAGCAGCCCCAGCCCGCGCAAGCCCATCGTGCTGGCGCTGGGGCATCGCCGGGGCGACCGCGTGACCTTGACCGGCCTGTCGCGGTTTGATTCCTTGGATGCGTTTGGCCAGTGGCTGGCCGAGCCGCAATCCTGGGTGGGCGGGTTTGATTTGCCTTTTGGCCTGCCGCGCACCCTGGTGCAGCAACTGGGCTGGCCGCTGGGCTGGGCCGCCTGCATGGCGCATTACCGCAGCCTCACGCGGGCGCAGATCCGCGATGCGTTTGCCGCGTTTTGCGCCGCGCGCCCGGTGGGCGCCAAGTTTGCGCACCGCGCCACCGACGGACCTGCCGGATCCAGTCCCTCGATGAAATGGGTCAACCCGCCCGTGGCTTACATGCTGCACGCGGGCGTTCCGCTGCTCATTGATGCGGGCGTGCATCTGCCCGGGCTGCGCGCAGGCGACCCTCAGCGCGTGGCGCTGGAGGCCTACCCAGGCCTGCTGGCGCGCGAGGTGCTGGGCCGGCGCAGCTACAAGAGCGACGACAAGGCGCGGCAAACACCCGACCGCCTCATAGCGCGCAAAGACCTGCTGGCTGCGCTGGAGACCGGCCGCACGCGCCTGGGACTGCGCCTGGTGCTGAGCGCGGCGCAGCACGACGCCCTGGTGCAGGATGCGCGCGGCGACAGCCTGGACGCCGTGCTGTGCCTGCTGCAGGCTGCCTGGGGCGAGCAGCGCCATGTGCAGGGCGATGCGCTGTACGGCCTGCCGCCTACGCTCGACGCGCTGGAGGGCTGGATCGTCACTGCCTGAACCGCCCTGACCTGAACCCGCCACGACCTGCGTTTGTCATGGCCCGAACCATCGTCTGTTGTTTTCCCCCTCCTCATGCCCACGATCGAAACCCTGACCACCTTCTTTGGCGTTGCCGTGCTGCTGGGCCTGTCGCCTGGGCCGGACAACCTTTTTGTGCTGCTGCAATCGGCGCAGCGCGGCTGGCGTGCGGGCATGTGCGTGGTGCTGGGGTTGTGCCTGGGTCTGGTGGTGCACACGGCGGCCGTGGCGCTGGGGCTGGCGGCGGTGTTTGCGGCATCCAGCAGGGCGTTTGCGGTGCTCAAGTGGTGCGGCGCGGCTTATCTGGTCTGGCTGGCCTGGGGGGCGCTGCGCGCGCCGGCCGGCCCGGATGGTTCAGAGCCGGGTGCCGGCGCCGTGCCAGAGCGGGGCGGCGCGCTGCGCATGGTGGGGCGCGGCATGGTGATGAACCTTACCAACCCCAAGGTACTGATCTTCTTTCTGGCGTTCTTGCCGCAGTTTGCCGACCCCGCCCGTGGCAGCGTGGCCGCGCAGCTGATGGTGCTGGGCCTGGTGTTCATGCTGGCCACCCTGCTGGTGTTTGGCGCGATTGCCTGCTTTTCGGGTGCTTTTGGCGCACTGCTGCAGCGCTCGGCGCGCGCGCAGCGCTGGCTCAATCGCGTGGCGGGGCTGGTGTTCTTGGGTTTGGCCGCGCGGCTGGCGACGGCACAGCGCTAGTCTTTTGATAGCTGTCAGCGCTTGACGTGCAAGGGCTGGAGGCTGATATCAATAAATAAGTGGCTGCGCTTGTGGCCCCGTCATTGCCGCGACGGCGGGAGTCCACCGCGGCGGCAATGCGGCCACCTGTGCGGAGACCTGTGCGGGCACATCAGGCCCAGTACAGCGCCGACAAATCGTTGACGAACAACGGCATGTCTTTCCACAGGCCGCGCAGGTTTTTGTCTGTCACGGTGACCCACTGCGGCTGGTACAAAAATGCGTGCACTGCGTCCTCGGCCAGCAGGCGCTGGGCGTCGCCCAGCAGGCGGGCGCGGTCGGCGGGGCGGGCGGTGTTCTTGATCCGGTCGTAGAGCTGGTCAAAAGCCTCGGAGTGGTAGCCCCAGTAGTAGCCGCGCTTGGCAAAGTTGCCCAGGTCAAAGGGCTCGACGTGCGAGATCAGCGTCAGGTCGTAGTTCTTGTTGCCGTAGGTGCCGCTGAGCCATTGCGCCCATTCCACGTTGTGCAGCTTGGCAATGATGCCCACCTTGGCCAGTTGCGCGGCGATCAGCTCGCCGCCCTGGCGCGCGTATGGCGTGGGCGGCAGCGTCATGTTGAGGTGCAGCGGCGTTTTCACGCCGGCTTCGGCCAGCAGGCGCCGGGCCTTGTCCACGTCGTGGGGGTTGATGCCCGTGGTGTCCACGTAGCCAAAGGCGCCGGGCACGTAATGGCTGCCGATGGGCACGCCCAGGCCGTCGGCCGCCACTTGGATGATGTCCTTGCGGTCGATGGTGGCGGCAATGGCGCGGCGCACGCGCACGTCGTTCAGGGGCTTGCGCGCGTTGTTCATGGCCAGAATGGTCTTGGCGCGCGAGCCGCTCACGATGACCTGAAAGCGCGGGTCGGCCTTGAACTGCGCCACGCTGCGCGGCGTGACGCGCGGGAAGGCGTCCACGTCGCCCGCCAGCAGGGCCGCCACCTGGGCGGCCGGGTCGGGTATGAAGCGGAAGGTGGCGCGCTGTATCTTGACCTGGGCCGCCTGGCGTGCGCCGGTCCAGGCTGTCAGCGTGATGGAGGCGCCGCGGCGCCAGTCGGCCAGCCTGTAGGGGCCGGTGCCCACGGGCTTGGTGGCGTTGGTGGCGGCGCTTTGGGGCTCGACGATGATGGCCGTGGCCTGGCCCAGCATGAACAGCAGGTCGGGGTCGATGTCCTGGTTGACGACGACCACCGTGTGCTCGTCCACCACCCGGGTGCTGAGCTTGGCAAACAGGCCCTTGTCCTTGTTGGTGCTTTTGTCGCTGCCGGCGCGGTCAAACGAGAACTTGACGGCCGCTGCGTTCAGCGGCGCGCTGTTGTGAAAGGTGACGCCCTTGCGCAGGCGGAAGGTGTAGGTCTTCAGGTCGGGCGACACCTCCCAGCTCTCGGCCAGCAGGGGCGACACGCTGCCGTCCGGGTTGATCTTGGTCAGCGTCTCGTAGATGTTGTAGAGCGTGACTTCGGCAATCGATGATGCCGCGCCGGCCGTGGGGTCCAGCCCCGGCGGCTCCAGCACCAGCGCCAGCGTGACGGTGTCCCTTTTGGTGCCCTGATGGTTGCCCTGCGCCAGCGCGTGCAGCGGCATGGCCAGCGAAGCGGTGGCCAGGGCGCCAGAGGCGAGGGCAGTGCGGCGGGTGAACATGTACGGGTCTTCCTTCAATCGAATGTGTGTATGGGGGGCTTGCGCTGTTGTTTGTACTACAGCGCAGGGCATGGCCAGGTTTTAGGTGGCCGGGCACATCCAAATCCGGCAGCCGCCTAACGCCCGATGCGCGGCACCGCCGCCACCAGCGCCTGGGTGTAGGGATGCTGCGGCGCGCTGAACAGCGTGCGCGGCGCGCCGCGCTCCACCACGCGGCCCCCGTGCAGCACCAGCACTTCGTCGCACAGGTGCTGCACCACGGCCAGGTCGTGGCTGATGAGCAGGTAGGTCACATCATGGCGCTCTTGCAGGTCCTGCAGCAGGTTGAGCACCTGCGCCTGCACCGACACATCCAGGGCGCTGACGGGCTCGTCGGCCACGATCAGGCGCGGGCGCGTGATGAGCGCGCGCGCAATCGCAATGCGCTGGCGCTGGCCGCCCGAAAACTCATGCGGGTATTTGTGCGCATCGCCCGGGTGCAGGCCCACCTGCCGCAGCACGGCGGCGGCCTGCTCGCGCAGTTCGGCGCGCGTGGCCTTGCCCAGGGCCTGCAGCGGCTCGGTGACGATGCGCCCGACGGTCTGGCGCGGATCGAGCGAGCCGTACGGATCCTGGAACACCATCTGAAAGTCGCGCCGCGCGGCACGCAGTTCGCGCGCGGGCAGCCGGTGCAGGTCGCGGCCCAGCAGCTGCACCGTGCCGGCGGTGGGCGTGTCCAGCGCCATCACCAGGCGCGCCAGCGTGGACTTGCCCGAGCCTGATTCGCCCACCACGCCCAGGCTGCGCCCGGCAGTCATGTCAAAGCTGACGCCTTGCAGCGCCTGCACCTGTGCGCGCGGCCCCCACGGGCGATTGCGCGGCAGCAGGTAGTGGCGCCGCAGATCGCGCACGCTCAGCAGCGGGGCGTCTGAATCAAAATGGTCTTCAGCGCTTGTAGATAAAGCGCTAGCAGCTATTGAATTGATAGTATTCATGCCACCTCTCCCAGCCTTGTGCAGCGCGCCATGTGGCCAGCGCCCAGCGCCGTGGCGGGTGGCAGCGCTGCATCGCAGGCGGATATGGTGAGCGGGCAGCGACCGGCGAAGGGGCAGCCCGGGGGCAGGTCGGCCAGCCGGGGAACGGTGCCGGCAATGGTGGGCAGGCGGCCGCCTGGCACGCGCGGCGTGCCCAGCTGCGGGCGCGCGGCGAGAAGGCCGCGGGTGTAGGGGTGGGCCTGTGCGCCAAATACGGCGTGCGTGGGGCCGGCCTCGACCACGGTGCCGCCGTACATCACCAGGGTGCGCTGCACGTTCTGCGCGATCACGCCCAGGTCGTGCGAGATGAGGATGAGCGCCATGCCACGCTCGGCCACCAGCGACTGGATCAGCTCCAGTATCTGGCGCTGCAGCGTCACGTCCAGCGCGGTGGTGGGTTCGTCGGCGATCAGCAGCTGCGGCCCGCAGGCCAGCGCCATGGCAATGGTGATGCGCTGGCGCTGCCCGCCCGAGAACTGGTGCGGATAGGCGTCCAGCCGCTGCTCGGCCTGGGCGATGCCCACACGCTCCAGCAGGGCGATGGCTTCGGCGCGTGCCTGTCTGGCGGACAGCCTCTGGTGCAGGCGCAGCGGTTCGGCCACCTGCCGGCCGATGGTGTGCACCGGGTTGAGGGCGGTCATCGGCTCTTGAAACACCATGCCGATGCGGTTGCCGCGCAGCCGGCACCACTGCGCATCGCTCATGGGCAGCAGCTCCTGGCCGTCAAAGCGCACGCTGCCCGCTACCTGCGTGCCGCCGGGCAGCAGGCCCATCAGCGCCAGCGCGGTGAGGGATTTGCCGCAGCCCGACTCGCCAACCAGACCCAGCGTGCCGCCGGGGGCCAGGGCGAAACTGACGTCATGCACGGCACGCAGCGGGCCGCGCGGCGTGCGCAGCGTGATGGCCAGCTGGCGCACGTCCAGCAGCGGCGTGGTGGAGGCAGGGCAGGGCGGCAGCGTCATCGCTGGCGGGACAGTCGGGGGTCCAGCAGGTCGCGCAGGCCGTCGCCCAGCAGGTTCAGGCCCAGCACCGCCAGCGCAATCGCCATGCCTGGCCACACGGCCAGCAGCGGCGCCTGGAACATGAGGGTCTGCGCCTCGGCCAGCATGCGGCCCCACGACGGCTGCGGCGGCTGCGTGCCCAGGCCCAGGTAGGACAGCGCGGCCTCGGCCAGGATCGCCAGCGCAAACTGGATCGTGGCCTGCACGATGAGCACCGATGCAATATTGGGCAGCACATGCTCGAAGGTGATGCGCCAGGGCCCCTTGCCGCAGGCGCGCGCCGCCAGGATGTAGTCGCGCGCCCACACCGCCTTGGCAGACGCGCGCGTGACCCGCGCAAAGGTCGGTATGTAGAAGATGCCGATGGCGACGATGGCGTTCACCATGCCCGGGCCGAACACCGCCGTCAGCATGATCGCCAGCAGCAGCGCCGGAAAGGCAAAAGTAAAGTCTGCCAGGCGCATGCCGGCTTCTTCTACCCAGCCGCCGCGTGCTGCGGCCAGCAGCCCCAGCGCGGCGCCCAGCGCCAGGCCGATGCCCACGGCAATCACGCCCACCGCGATGGAGGCGCGCGCGCCGACCAGCAGCAGCGATGCCACGTCGCGCCCGTAAGCATCAGTGCCCAGCCAGTGCTGCGCGCCGGGGGGCTGCAGGGTGGCGCCCATGTTCATGTGGCCCGGCGGCCAGGGCGTCCAGATGAACGACAGCGCCGCAGCGGCCAGCACCAGCGCGGTAAGCGTCGCGCCCAGCATGAAGCTGGGGTGGCGCAGCGCCCGTTGCCCCAGCAGCAGCATGGGGGGCGCAGCGGTATCCGCCAGGGCGCTCACAGGCCGTGCGCCTTTACGCGCGGGTCGATCACGGCATACAGCAGATCGACCAGGAAGTTCACCACCACCACCATTGCCGCCAGCAGCATCACGCAGTTGCGCACCACCACCAGGTCCCGGTTGGCAATCGACTGAAAGATGAGTCGGCCCAGGCCCGGCAGGTAAAAAACGTTTTCCACCACGATGGTGCCTGCCAGCAGGTTGGCAAACTGCAGGCCCATCACCGTCACCACGGGAATCATGGCGTTGCGCAGCACATGGCCCCACAGCGCCGCGCGCTGGCTCAGACCCTTGGCGCGCGCGGTGCGCACAAAGTCCTCGCGCAGCACGTCCAGCACGGCCGAGCGTGTGATGCGGGCCAAAATGGCGGCCTGCACCACGGCCAGCGCCACGGCGGGCAGCAGCAGGGCCTGCAGCGCGGGCAGTACGCCGCCGCCGGCGTCACTGCTCCAGCCCGGAAAGCCGCCAGCCGAGAACCACTGCAGCTTTACCGAAAACAGCAGAATCAGCAGGATGGCGAACCAGAAGCTGGGAATGGCGATGCCCAGCTGCGCCAGCACCATCACGCCCCAGTCGCCCGGGCGGTTGTGGCGCGCGGCGGCATACATGCCCGCGGCCAGCGCCAGCACGCAGGTCAGCAGCATGGCCAGCAGGGCCAGCGGAACGGTCAGCGCCAGGCGCTCTGCGATCAGCGCGGCCACCGGCGCGCTGTAGGCGTGGCTGTCGCCCAGCTGGCCGGTGAGCAGGCCGCCCAGCCATTGGCCATAGCGCACCAATGGCGGCTGATCCAGGCCCAGTTGCGTGGTCAGTTCGGCCACGGCCTCGGGCGCTGCGTCGGGGCCCAGCAGCACCTCGGCCGCGTTGCCGGGCAAAACCTCCAGCACCACGAACACCACGGCCGATGCGCCCAGCAGCGTGGCGATCAGGGTGGCGAGGCGTTGAAGGAAGAATAGAGCCATGGGGATATGGGGCGGCGGGCATGGGCCAGTGGCGCACGCGGCGCAACCGGGCCGCAGAGCATAGCGGCAAAAAGCCGCAGCTGCGTGGCGGCCATCGGCGCCGTGGCGCGGGCTCGCGCAGGGGCAGGCGGATAATCCGCACATGCTGTTTACCACCCGCCAGTCACCGCACCGCGCAACAGGCTGCACAGGGAGCGCGCCATGGCTTTGATGATCACCGACGAGTGCATCAACTGCGACGTGTGCGAGCCCGAATGTCCCAACCACGCCATCTTTCTGGGCGAAGACCATTACGAGATCGAGCCAGCCAAGTGCACCGAATGCGTGGGCCACTTCGACGAACCCCAGTGCGTGGCCATATGCCCCGTTGCCTGCATCCCGGTCAACCCAGCCCATCAGGAAAGCCGCGAAACCCTGTGGCAGAAGTTCCAGCGCCTGCAGGCGGCATCGTCGGTTTGATGCTGGGGTTTTGTTTATGGGCGTTTTTGGCCTCCAGCGCTTATAGGAAAAGCGCGATCAGCTATCAAAAATATAGTTAACTCTTGCCCTCTTGTGGCGCTGCCTGAGCCGGGGCGGGACGGGGCGGCTTGGGGCGCGGCGGTTTGGTGGTGTGCACCAGCAGCGTGGCCTTGTCCATGTCGCCGGCCAGCAGAGCGGGGTAGGCCTTGAGGGAGTGCAGGATGCTGTCTTCGATCAGTGTGCGCTGGTCAGGCGCGGGTTTTTTCAGTACCCAGTTCGCCACTTCCGCCTTGACGCCAGGATGCCCGATACCGATGCGTAGCCGCCAATAGTCGCTGCTGCCCAATTGCGCGTGAATGTCGCGCAGTCCGTTGTGACCCGCGTGGCTGCCGCCCAGTTTGAGTTTGACCTGGCCGGGCGCGATGTCCAGTTCGTCGTGCGCCACCAGGATTTCTTCGGGCTGAATCTTGAAAAAGCGCGCAAGTGCGGCCACCGATTTGCCCGAAAGATTCATGAAGGTCTGCGGCTGCAGCAGCCAGACGCTGTGACCGGCGACGCTGGTGCGGGCGACCAGGCCGTGGTAGGCGCGCTCGGGCACCGGCATGACCTTGAGTTCGCGCGCCAGCGCGTCAATCCACCAAAAGCCCGCGTTGTGGCGCGTAGCCGCGTAATCCGGGCCGGGATTGCCCAGGCCCACAAACAGTTTGATCATGGTCGCGATTATCCGGTGCCCTTGGCTGGGCGTGGCTCAAGCCGCGCGGGCGGCAAAAACGCCAACGGCCCACGCGAGGTGGGCCGTTGAGATTTGCAAAGCCGCCCCCGATCAGGACGGCTGTCTGGCAGAAGTGTTTACTTCTTGCCCTTCTTGGCGGGCGCAGGGGCGGGCGCAGCTGCGGACGCGTCGGCCACCACCTCGGGCAGCTTGATCGAAACCAGGGCGGGGTTCTTGTTGGAGCCGCGCACCACGGCCTTCACGCCGTGAGGCAATTTGATCGACTGCAGACCCAGGGAAGACTTGGATGTCAGGCCGCTCAGATCCACCTTGATGAATTCAGGCAGCTGGGCGGGCATGCACATCACGTCCAGTTCGTGAACCAGCGTGGTCACGGTGCAGCCTTCGACCTTCACGGCCTGCGAGCCTTCGAGGCCTTCGTAGTGCAGTGGCACCTTCAGGTGCACGCGGGTCTTGTCGTCCACGCGCTGGAAGTCCACATGCAGCACTTGCTGCTTGAAGGGGTGGTACTGCACGTCGCGCAGCAGCACCTTGGTGACCTGGCCGTTCAGTTCCATGTCCAGGATGCTGGAGTGGAAGACTTCCTTCTTGAGAGCGTGCCACAGGGCGTTGTGGTCGATCTCGATCATCTGGGGTTCGGCGGAACCACCATAGACGATGCCGGGGGCCTTGCCCGAAATGCGCAGACGGCGGCTCGCACCCGTACCTTGCTTGGCGCGCTCAAAAGCGACGAATTGCATGTTGTAACTCCTGATGGGGCCGGCCGCGACCAGCCTGGCCCTGTTGATAAAGACCGCATGCCACCATGGCACGGGCCTGTTCTAGCTGTCTCCGAACGTTCAAGCCTCCCGGGGGAGGCTTGATATTTCTGACACTACCGCCAGCGGCGGCAAGACTCAGGCGGGGTCGGAGAACAGACTCATCACCGACTCTCCCTTGGCAATGCGCTGGATCGTTTCGGCGATCAGCGGCGCCACGGAGAGCTGGCGAATCTTGGAGCATCCCTTGGCGATGTCGCTCAGCGGGATGGTGTTGGTCACCACCACTTCGTCGAGCGCTGAGCCCTTGGCAATGCGCTCGATGGCGGGACCAGAGAAGATCGGGTGCGTGCAATAGGCATACACATTCTTGGCGCCGCGCTCCTTGAGCACCTCAGCCGCCTTCACCAGGGTGCCTGCGGTGTCGATCATGTCGTCCATGATCACGCAGTTGCGCCCATCGATGTCGCCGATGACGTGCATCACTTCGGACACGTTGGCCTTGGGGCGGCGCTTGTCAATGATCGCCAGGTCGGTACCGAGCTGCTTGGCCAGCGCGCGAGCGCGCACTACGCCACCCACGTCGGGGCTGACGACGATCAGGTTGTCGTACTTTTTCTGATTCAGGTCGCCCAGCAGCACCGGCGAAGCGTAGATGTTGTCAACGGGAATATCGAAAAAGCCCTGAATCTGGTCGGCGTGCAGATCCATGGTCAGCACGCGGGCCACGCCAACGGCCTGCAGCATGTTGGCCACCACCTTGGCCGAGATCGGCACGCGCGTGGATCGCGGGCGGCGATCCTGGCGGGCATAACCGAAATAGGGGATCACAGCGCTGATGCGTTCTGCCGAGGCGCGCTTGAGCGCATCGACCATGATCAGCAGTTCCATGAGGTTTTCGTTGGTGGGAGCGCAAGTGGATTGCACCACAAACACATCACGGGCGCGCACGTTTTGCTTGATCTCGACGGTGACTTCTCCGTCAGAAAATCGGCCCACGTCAATGGCGCCAAGGTTGGTGCCCAGATTGCTGGCGATGTCAGCAGCCAAGCCAGGGTTTGCATTGCCCGTGAAAACCACGAAGTCAGGGTGATTGGTTTGCATGAGCGACTCAGCCGTCTGAATTTGAATTCCGCATGGGAAATAAGGTTTGGCAGGGGAGGAAGGACTCGAACCCTCGCATGCCGGAATCAAAATCCGGTGCCTTTACCAACTTGGCGACTCCCCTACACAGGTCGGCCGCCGCAGAGCGACCAACCCCGTATTTCTAATCTGAAGCCCATTCCGCAAGCGGATGAAGCTGCAAATTCTCACATACTTTGACTTGCCATGCAGCAGGTGCATCGTGCAAATCAATCGCATGCGTGACTTGCGCAAACACTGCACTTCCAGAGCCTGTCATTCGACTTTTCAATCCTTTGGAGTCCAGCCAATTGATGGATTGACTTACTTCCGGATTTACCGTCATTGCGACTGGCTGCAGGTCATTGACCCCAAATTGGTAGTGCATTGCAGCGAAGTCCGAGATTGTAGCACTGACTGAATCGCGTTTGAGAAAAGAGTGCGAAAAAATTGTTTTCGTATCCAGTCCCGACCCAGGCTTGACCACCACGAAACTCGCAGGCGGTACCTGATGCTCCAATCCAAGAGGTTGGATTATGTCGCCAATTCCCTCTACCCAGGCGTTTGTGCGACATAAAAAAAACGGAACATCCGCACCCAGTCTCAGGGCGATGGATTGCAGGCGCGACCGGGGCAGTTGCAACTTCCAGAGCCGATTGAGTGCCAGCAGCGTGGTGGCTGCGTCGGATGACCCACCCCCCATTCCGGCCTGTGCAGGAATGCGTTTGTGAATGCCGATATGCGCGCCCAGCCGACAGCCGGTGGCAGCCTGCAGCGCCCGGGCAGCGCGCACGGTGAGGTCGTCTTCAGGCAGCGGGTGGGTGAGGTCCTCGCGGGTGATAGCGCCGTCCGGGCGCAGGCCGAAATGCAGTGTGTCGCACCAGTCGATCAGCATGAACACCGACTGCAGCAGGTGGTAGCCATCGCTGCGGCGGCCCGTGATGTGCAGGAACAGGTTCAACTTGGCTGGCGCGGGTACGTCGTACAGGTTTTGCATGCTCATGGACTCAAGACGACACGCAAGGTGGTCTGGGGTGCGGGCGTCTGGCGCATCGCGGTCAGGCGGCCCTGGCTGATGGCGCTCAGGTCTGCCTGCCAGCCCGCCGCTTGAACGGCTTCGCCCTTGAGCCAGCCGAACAGCGCAGCGATGGGAAGGTCGCTGCCGGTCAGCTCGAAAACCAGCGCCTGCAGTGATGTGGACTCCTTGCGATTTGCCCCGTGTTGCAGCTGCGCATGCCCTGGCGACCAGCCCAGTGTGGCGATGATGTTGCCCAGCGGGCTGAGCAGAGTCAATTCGCCGGTATCGGGATTGCCCTCGAGCTCAAAGCCTGCATTGAACGACTGGTGGGCTGCGTCTTCCACCTGCACGGCAAGCCGGCCGCTCCAGTGGTCTGTTTTGCCGGCAGGGGGGCGGGGGGGCTGGGCGCAAGCGCTGAGCAGACCGCCAGCCGTCATGGCCAGCAGCGTGCGCCGCCGCACGCAGGTGGCGCCCGCGAGCAAGCGTGCCATCAAGGCCGAACCCCCAGGCGCTTGAGCGTGTCCCTGAGCGTGGTGTTGTCTTTGTTGATGCGAAGACCTTCGCGCCAGATGGCCAGTGCGCGCTCGCGCTGCCCCATGGCCCACAGCACTTCACCCATGTGGGCGGCGATCTCTGCGTCAGGTAGCGTGTTGAAAGCGCCTTCCAGGATGTGCAGGGCTTTCTGGCGGTTGCCAAGGCGGAATTCAACCCAGCCCAGGCTGTCTGTGATGTAGGGGTCTTGCGGCGCGTATTCCAGCGCCTTGACGATAAGCGCCTTGGCCTCTCGCAGACGCACGCCTCGATCCGCCAGCGAAAACCCGAGCGCATTGAGCGCGTGGTGGTGATCCGGGTTGCGATGGAGAACCTCGCGCAGCAACCGTTCCATTTCGGCTGGGCGACCGGCTTTCTCGGCCATCATGGCCTGGTCGTAAAGCAGATCGTTGTTCTCGGGGGCCAGAGCCACAGCTTTGCTCTGGACTTCGTAGGCCAGCTGGTATTGGCCGACATCGCGCAGCAACTGCGCCTCTGCCTGCAGTTTGAGCCGCTCGTCATCAGGCCCCCGCAGAGGCACGGCGCGTATCAATGCGCGTGCCTCATCAAGTCGGCCCTGGCGCGCCAGCAGCGCGGCGCGGCGGCTTTGGGCTGACAGCAGTTCCGCCGCATCTTCGATGCGGGCCAGCCAGCTCTGTGCTTGCGCAAAGTCGCCGCGCTTTTCGGCAATTTGCGACTGCATCAGGTAGGCCTGCGTCAGCGCGCGGCGGCGTGGTTCGGTGGCGGGTTGCGATTGGAGCAACTGCGTGAAGCGCAGCAGGGCATCATGGGCTTGCTCCAGTCGGCCGACCTGCAGGTGCAGCGACGCCTGTAGCAGCCATGCTTCGGGGAAGTCGGGCTGATCGCTGGTGAGGGTGTCCAGCTGCGTCTGCGCATCGGACAAGCGCTGCGACTGTGCCAGCACGCGTGCGTAGGCCATGCGTACCTCGGGCAGTGGTTTGCGCGCAAGATAGCTCGCCAGCAGTGGCTCGGCCTGGGCAATGCGTGCGTCGAGCAATTGCAGTGCCAGCATGGCTGCGCCGTCGTCTGTGGGATCCAGCGCGATGGCTTGGCCTGCGGCTTCCAGCGCACGCGCCTTGTCGCCCGCTGAGAGGTGCATGCGCCCCAGGGTGACCCATGCGGCGGGGCCGACGGTAGGGTGGCCGAGATCAGACTGCAGCGCCTGATGCACCACCCGTGCGGCCAGTGCCTTGTCGCCCGCCTGCGCGTACAACTGGGGCAGCGCGCGGATCAGGGATATCTTGTCCCGGGCGGGCGCAAGCTTCAATTCCTGCTGCAGTGGTTCGGCGCTTTCCTCGATGCGGTTGATCGTCACCAGGATGCGCAGTAAATAGCGGTTGGCATCGCGTGACAGGGGCAAGGCCTGCTTCCAGGCGCGCGCGGCCATCAGGGCTGCGTCTGCAGAGCGTGACTGCAGTGCCATCTCGGTGGCACGGCGGTAAAGACGCGGGTCGGCGCTGCGCCTGGCTGCATCGAGCATCAGTGCGTAGCCGGTGCGCGGGTCGCCGTTGCGGGTGGCCATCTCGCCCAGCAGCAGTTCGTAGAACAACTCGGCATTGAGGTCGGCTCCGTCGCTGACATCGTCTTCGGACGTAACCGCTTCTTGCAGCGTGTCGCCGGCGGGCTCGGCAGAGGTTTGCTGCACCATGGTCTGGGCGTTGGCCGACCCCAGGCCGACCATGATTGCGCAGGCCAGTGATGCAGCGCCGAAACGTAAGAAATGCTCCATCGACCCATAATAATCCATGACCTTAGGACTATTTGACGAGTGCATGCATGCCTGAGTTGCCCGAGGTGGAGGTCACGCGACGCAGTTTTGCCGATGCGATTGCCGGAGCCACAATCCTTGCCCTGGCCTTGGGCAAGCCCTTGCGCTGGCCGTTGTGCGTGGCGCCCGCGTCTCTCGTGGGCCGGCAGGTGATGGCCGTGCGTCGGCGTGGCAAATATCTGCTCCTGGATCTGGACGAGGGGGTGCTGCTCATCCACCTTGGCATGTCCGGCAGCCTGCGGTTTGCCCCGGGCTTGCCTGATCGCGGCGCGCACGATCACTTTGACATGCACACGAGCCACGGCACGTTGCGGCTGCACGATCCGCGGCGTTTTGGCGCCGTGGTCTGGGCGGCTGGGGAGTCATCGCCGCAGGCGCTGAAGCTGCTGGGCGGGCTGGGGCTTGAGCCCCTGAGCGATGACTTTCAATTCGAGGCGTTCTACGCCGGTTTGCGTGCCAGCCGCATGTCCATCAAGCAGCTGTTGCTGGGCGGCAAGCTGGTTGTCGGCGTGGGCAACATCTATGCGTCCGAGGTCTTGTTTCTGGCGCGCATCCGGCCGACCGTGCGTGCCGCCACGATAGGTCCGCAGCGCGCAAAGCGGCTGCACGGCGCCATCCGCGAGGTTTTGGCGCGGGCCGTCGAGCGCGGCGGCAGCACGCTGCGTGATTTTTCCAGCGCTGACGGCAACGCAGGGCATTTTCAGCTCGAGGCCCATGTGTACGGACGCGAAGGCTTGCCTTGCAGGCGGTGCGACACGCCGGTGCGCCTGCTGCGCCAGGGGCAGCGCAGCACTTATTACTGTCCGAAGTGCCAGTGCTCTTAGCCCGATGCGCTGTCGAGAGGCGATGCTATATTGCACAACACAGACAACGGTGCATGCCGTGGCGGGCATTGCCCTTTGACATCCGGGAACAAAGTGGGATCCTCATTCAACGAACAGTTTGACCAGCATGGCGCATGGCGACGTGCCTTTGCTCAGCAGCTCAAGCGGCTCGGCCAGTGGATGGGCGCCCAGGATCTCATGGACGCCGCGGTACAAGAGCGACTGCAGCGGCTGGAGGAGCAGGTCCGAAGCGACAAGGTCACCGTGGCTTTCGTGGCCGAGTTTTCCCGCGGCAAGTCCGAGCTCATCAACGCCATTTTCTTTGCCGGATACGGCCGCCGCATCATGCCGGCAAGCGCGGGACGCACCACCATGTGCCCCACCGAGCTGGGGTATGAAAGCGGCACTGACCCCTGCCTGCGCCTGTTGCCCATAGATACACGCCTGCAATCGCCGGGCCTGGCCGAATGGCGGCTCAAGCCCGATCACTGGGTCAAGGTGGCGCTGGACATGGACGATCCGGCCCAGATGGCCGAGGCGCTGGAAAAAGTGTCCCAGGTGCGCCGCGTCACCGTGGACGAAGCGCGTTCGCTGGGCTTTTGGAATGACGAGGCGGACGATAACAATCCCATGCAGGACGCCAGGGGCATGGTCGAAGTGCCGATGTGGCGTCACGCCATCATCAACATTCCTCACCCTTTGCTCAGGCAGGGGCTGGTGATTCTGGATACCCCAGGTTTGAACGCCGTGGGCGCTGAGCCCGAGCTGACCATCAACCTGATTCCGCAGGCGCATGCGGTGGTCTTCATTCTGGGCGCAGACACCGGCGTGACGCGATCCGACCTGGCCATATGGCGCGACCATCTCGGCGAGTCTGAGGACGCGGTTGATGCGCGGCTGGTGGTGCTCAACAAGATCGACACGCTGTGGGACACACTGAATTCGCCTGCGCAGGTGCGGGCGCAGCTTGAGCGCCAGCGCCAGTCCGTGGCCGAAATGCTGGGCATGCCGCTCAGCCAGGTGGTTCCCGTATCCGCGCAGAAGGGCCTGGTGGCCAAGATCAACGGCGACGATGCACTGCTGGAATCCAGCGGCCTGCCTTTGCTCGAGGATGCGCTGGCGCGGGGCATCATGGGCCGGCGCCAGGCCATTTTGCTGGCCACGGTGTCCAGCGGCGTGGCCAGTCTGCGCAACGAAGTGCAGCGCGTGATTAACATTCGCCGCCGCGATCTGGATGACCAGATGCTGGAGCTGCGCAGTCTGCGCGGCAAAAACATGTCGGTGATCGAGTCCATGCGCACCCGCATTGAGCACGAGCAGCAGGAGTTTGAGGCCAGCACCGCCAGGATTCAGGCCGTGCGCGTGGTGCACTTGAAGATGCTGCGGGACGTTTTTCGCCAACTGGGCCCGCGTGCGCTCAAGGATCAACTGGCTGCGCTGACCGATGCGCTGCAGACCAGGGGGCTCAAACTGGGGGTGCGCAAGGTGTACGACGAGACGTTTGCCCAGGTGCGCGCTGTCCTGGAGAACGCGCAGACTTCCGGCATCGAAATCCAGGCCATGCTGGGCGGTACTTTTCGCCAGCTTAATGCCGAGTTCGGTTTCTCACTGCAAGTGCCGCCAGCGCCACAGCTTGGCGCGCAGATTCAAGAAATCAAACTCATCGAGCAACGCCACGCGCAATACGTGGGTGTGGGCAGCACGCTGCGTCTGGTGAGTCCGGAGTTCACGCAACGATTGCTGCGCGCACTGGGCCTGCGCCTGCGCACCGTGTTCGAGGCCGCGGCCAATGAGCTGGAGCTGTGGAGCAAGACGGCCACATCGCAGCTGGATTCGCAGCTGCGTGAGCGCAAGCGCAGCTTCTCGCGGCGACTGGAGGCGGTCAGCCGCATTCAGCAAGCAGCCAGCGGATTGGTCGAGCGCATTGCGGAGATCGAAGAGGCAGAGCGGCATCTGACTGAGCTCGAACGGCGTCTGGCCGAGTTCACGGCAAGCCTGGTGCAGCAGCCGCAAGAGGCCGACGCCGCCCTGGCGCACGACAACCCTGACACGCTGCCTTTCCCGCTGACAGCGGCATGACCGGCCGGCAGGAAACGATCGCGGCGCAGGTGGTGCGCTGGCAGGCCGAGCATGGCCGCAACCATCTGCCCTGGCAAAACACGCGCGACGCCTATCGGGTGTGGCTGTCCGAAATCATGCTCCAGCAGACCCAGGTAGCCACGGTGCTGGACTACTACCCGCGTTTTCTGGAGCAGTTTCCTGACGTGCATCGGCTGGCCGCCGCGCCGCAGGACGAGGTACTGGCGCTGTGGAGTGGGCTGGGCTACTACAGCCGCGCGCGCAACCTGCACCGCTGCGCCCAGATCGTGGTGCAGGCGCATGGCGGGCAGTTCCCACGCACGGTTCCCGAGCTGGCCGCGTTGCCGGGAATAGGCCGATCCACCGCGGGTGCGATTGCCGCCTTTTGTTTTGGCGTGCGTGCGCCCATTCTGGATGCCAACGTACGGCGTGTGCTCACCCGGGTGCTGGGCTTTGGCGCCGATCTGGCCGAGGCAAAAAACGAACGCGCTCTGTGGTTGAGCGCCGAAGCGCTGCTGCCCCACGATGATCTGCCCGTCGCCATGCCGCGCTACACCCAGGGCCTCATGGATCTGGG
Source organism: Diaphorobacter sp. (assembly GCF_050251835.1). Classification (NCBI taxonomy): domain Bacteria; kingdom Pseudomonadati; phylum Pseudomonadota; class Betaproteobacteria; order Burkholderiales; family Comamonadaceae; genus Diaphorobacter; species Diaphorobacter sp. Next base: position 34,169 of record NZ_JBFWLZ010000013.1, read on the forward strand.
TGCCACCATCTGTCTGCCCCGCAATCCCGCTTGCATGCTGTGCCCGCTGCAGCAGGTGTGTGTGGCGCAGCGCGATGGCAATCCGCAAGGCTACCCGGTGCGCACGCGCAAACTCAAGCGCAGTGCGCAGGCCTGGTGGCTGCTGCTGCAGCGTGATGGCGACGGTCGCTTGTGGCTTGAGCGCCGCCCGCCAGCGGGCATTTGGGCTGGGTTGTACTGCCCGCCGGTTTATGCCGACCGTGACGCGCTGGAGGCCGCCATCAGCGCATCGGGCGCACCGGGCACAGATCTGCCGGCTTTCATCCATGTTCTGACGCATCGGGATCTGCATCTGCACCCGGTACTGGTGCGCGGCGCTGCGGCGCCCGCGCACTGCGCCGAGTCATCGCAGGCCGGCTGGTACACGCCGCAGCAATGGCAGACCATGGGCTTGCCCGCCCCTGTGCGCAAGCTGCTGGGATCGCTGTAGGCACGGGCCCAGCATCACCGCGCCATGGTTCGGTGGGCGCGCTGGTGTTCAGGGAGCGAAGGTGGGCCGGTTGTGCGGTTCGTCAGCCGCGCTGTCTGGGGGCGTGGTGGCGCTGTCGGCAGCATCCGCAGTGGCCTCGTCGCCTGCATCGGCCGGTGATGCGTCGGCCGTGGCCTGGCGCACGGCGGCCTTGTCGCCAGCGCTGGCAAACTTGCTGTACTTGCCCAGCAGGCTGACCATCTGGCCGTAGATGCGCGGCGTGCCGGCCAGGCATTCGCGCTGCTCCAGAAAATCGGATTCGCCCGTGAAGTTGCCCACCAGGCCGCCGGCTTCGGTGACCAGCAAACTACCCGCGGCCACGTCCCAGATCGACAGGCCGGACTCAAAGAAACCGTCGCAATAGCCCGCGGCCACGTAGGCCAGATCCAGCGCGGCGGCGCCGGGGCGGCGCAGGCCTGCGGTGCGCGGCATCAGTTCGGCCATCATGGCCATGTACTGCTTGAAGTTGTCACCGGGGCGGAACGGAAAGCCCGTGGAGATCAGACAGTCCTTGAGCTGGGTGCGTTTGCTCACGCGGATGCGCCGCTCGTTCAGGTAGGCGCCGCGGCCCTTGGTGGCGGTGAACAGGTCATTGCGCGAGGGGTCGAACACGACGGCCTGCTCGACCTTGCCGCGCACGGCCAGCGCGATGCTGACGGCATACACCGGAAAGCCGTGGATGAAGTTGGTGGTGCCGTCCAGCGGGTCGATGATCCAGACAAATTCGGAGTCTTTGGCGCCGTACTCACTGCCAGATTCCTCGGCCAGGATGCCGTGGCCGGGGTAGGCCGTCAGCAGCGTTTCGATGACGGCTTTTTCGCTGGCGTGATCGACCTCGGTCACAAAGTCGTTGATCTGCTTTTGCGATATGCGCACGGCCTCCACATCGAGGGCCGCGCGGTTGATGATGGCGCCGGCGGCGCGTGCGGCCTTGATGGCCACGTTGAGCATGGGGTGCAGATTGGACGACATGGATTGTGACGAAGGAGCTGAAGCGCCGGATGGCCGGTGAAAGCGCGGCCGGCGATGCGGGCGCAAAGCGCGTATTTTACCCATCCCCCTTCAAGGGTGCTCGCGGCCCGCTGGTGCCGTTGTCGGCAGCGGCGACAATCGTTGGCTTGTCTCCAGTGAACTCTGCGCCATGAAAACCCGCTTCATCCTGATCCAAACCAGCCACGCCGGCAACGTGGGTGCCGCCGCTCGCGCAATGAAGACCATGGGTTTTGACGACCTGGTGCTGGTCGCCCCGCGCTGGCCCAACGTGCTGCGGCGCGAGGAAACCATCCAGCGCGCCAGCGGTGCCCTGGACGTGCTGGAGCGCGCCCGCATCGTCGCCACGCTGGATGAGGCGCTGGATGGCATCAGTCACCTGTGCGCCACCGCCATGACGCCGCGCGACTTCGGCCCGCCGACGCGCATGCCGCGCCAGCATTTTGAAATGCTATTAAATAAAGAGCTGCAAGCGCTTGATTTAAAAGGGCTGGAATCCAATTTGACTCAAAAGCCATTGCCAGAGTCCGGCGTGGCCTTCCTGTTTGGCTGCGAGCGCTTTGGCATGGCCAACGAGGATGTGTACCGCTGCCATGTGGCGCTGAGCATTCCCACCAATCCGCAATTTGGCTCGCTCAACCTGGGGGCTGCGGTGCAGGTGATTGCCTATGAGTGGCGACAGGCGCTGGGTGGGTTCGCCGTGCCGCAATCGGCCCCGCAAGGCGAGCGCGCCGACGCCGCGCAGATGGCGGGCATGCTCGCACACTGGGAGCAGGCGCTGGCAGCCGTCGGCTTTCTGGACCCGGCCGCGCCCAAGAAGCTCATGCCGCGCCTCAATCAGCTTTTCAACCGCGCCCAACTCACGCACGAGGAAATCCACATCCTGCGCGGTGTCGCCAAAGCCATGATCGAAGCGTCACAGTCAAGTCGTTAGACTGCCGCGACCATAAGCTCATTCGCCTGAATTCATGTTTGCTACCCGCCTGCGATCCGACATCCAGTGCATTCTTGACCGCGACCCGGCTGCACGCAGCACCTGGGAGGTGATCACCTGTTACCCGGGGCTGCACGCCATTTGGCTGCACCGGCCCGCGCACTGGTGCTGGACGCGCGGTTTCAAGTGGCTGGGTCGGTTCATCTCGCATTGCGCGCGCTGGCTGACGGGCATCGAGATTCATCCCGGCGCAAAAATAGGTGAACGCGTGTTTTTTGACCATGGCATGGGCATCGTGATTGGCGAGACGGCCGAGGTGGGCAACGGCTGCACCATCTACCACGGCGTCACGCTGGGCGGCACTTCGCTGTACAAGGGTGTCAAGCGCCATCCGACGCTGGGCGAGAACGTGGTGGTGAGCGCGGGCGCCAAGGTGCTGGGCGGCTTCGAGGTGGGTGACGGAGCGAAAATCGGCAGCAATGCCGTGGTCATCAAGCCCGTGCCCGCAGGGGCAACGGCCGTGGGCATTCCGGCGCGCATCATTCCCTCGAGGGACGGGCACAGCGCCGATGTAACCGAGCCGCACAAGCCGGATGAACCGGCCACATTCAGCGCCTATGGCGTGACGCCTCAGCAAGACGACCCGCTCACCCAGGCTATGCGCGGCCTGATTGACTCTGCCGGCGCGCAGGAGCACCAGATCGCGCTGCTGTGGCAGGCCATCGAAAAGCTCTCGCAGTCGCTGCCGCAATCCGCCAGTTGTGTGCCCAGTGATGCCGCGCGCAGCGAGCATTTCGAAGCCGACAAGCTCAACGAGATCATCGGCAAATAGTCGTAGCGCACCGCCGCTGCGCATTGCCGCCCAGGGCGCCGGGCCGGTGGGTACATGCGCGCTCACCCCGGAGATGAGGGCCTGCGCTGCCATCAACGACCGGCTTTACGCGGCGCGCCAAAGGCAGTGGGTCAGGCCGCAGTGGAGTCAGCAGACGCAGGTTCCTGAGATCAGCGTCCCAAAGAAAAACACCCCGATATCGGATGTCACCGGGGTGCTGGCGGCCCATGCAGAGACAGCAGTGGGCGTTTCATTGCGCGGCCGATCCATGCGGGGGCATAACCACCGTTTGGCAAGCGGCGCGCCTGCCCCCGGGTTGCTGTGACGCTTATTTGCAGTCGGAGGCGATGGTGGCGTCCGCCCGACGTAGTTCTGCCTCGCGCGTGGCATCGTCCATGAAGCCACGCTCGCCCTTGGCGTTGGTGGTGGTCAGCAGTTGGCCAGAGGTCAACTGGGACTTGGCGCGCCGGGCGCGTTCACAGTTGTCTGCCCGCAGCCGGGCAATGCGTTCTTCCTCGGCTTTTTTCTTGGCGGCTTCGGCAGCTTCGGCCTTGGCCTTGTTTTCTTCCAGCTGTTTGTCTTTGCCAGCGGGGGGCGCGGGCCTGGGCGCTGCGGTGTCTGTCGCAGCCGAGGCCGGCGTGGTTGGCGCTGCGACAGGGCTAGGTGCCAAGGCAGGGCGGGGTTGCCTGAGAATGCTCTTTTCAGGGATGTCCTGAGGCGGAGGACGGTCGCTGAAAACCTTGCGGCCATCCTTGTCCAGCCACTGCCATTGAGCGGACACACCCATGGCCCAGGTGCAGGCCAGCGCCAGCAAAAGAAGCTTGTGCGGTTTCATGCGGGCGAGTGTAGCCGGGCCGGTTGCGCAGTGGCGGATACAATCATTTTTTTGGAGCTTTGACATGCGCCTTCTTGGAAAAGCGCTCACCTTCGACGATGTGTTGCTGGTGCCCGCGTACTCCCAGGTCCTGCCCAAGGACACTTCCCTCGTCACGCGTTTCACGCGCAGCATCACCCTGAACCTCCCGCTTGTGTCCGCCGCCATGGACACCGTTACCGAAGCGCGCCTGGCCATCGCCATCGCGCAGGAAGGGGGCATTGGCGTCATCCACAAGAACATGACGGCCGAGCAACAGGCGGCCGAGGTGTCCAAGGTCAAACGCCATGAGTCCGGCGTGGTGCTTGACCCCGTGGTCATCACGCCCGAGCACACCGTGCTGCAGGTGCTGGAGTTGTCCGAGAACCTGGGCATTTCAGGCTTTCCGGTGTGCGACGGCGGCAAGGTGGTCGGCATCGTCACCAGCCGCGACGTGCGCTTCGAGACGCGCTACGACGTCAAGGTGCGCGAGATCATGACCCCGCGCGAAAAGCTCATCACCGTCAACGAAAAAGACGGCACTACGCCCGCGCAGGCCAAGGCGCTGCTCAACCGCTACAAGCTCGAGCGCCTGCTGGTGGTCAACGACGCCTTTGAACTCAAGGGCCTGATCACCGTCAAGGACATCAACAAGCAGACCACCTTCCCCAATGCAGCGCGCGATGCGGCCGGCAGTCTGCGTGTGGCCGCCGCCGTGGGCGTGGGCGCAGGCACCGAAGAACGCGTGGCGCTGCTGGTCAAGGCCGGCGTGGATGCCATCGTGGTCGACACGGCCCACGGCCACAGCAAGGGCGTGATTGACCGCGTGCGCTGGGTCAAGCAGAACTACCCGCAAGTGGATGTGATCGGCGGCAACATCGCCACCGGCGCGGCCGCGCTAGCGCTGGTCGAGGCCGGTGCCGATGCGGTCAAGGTCGGCATCGGCCCCGGATCCATCTGCACCACGCGCATCGTGGCTGGCGTGGGCGTGCCGCAGATCATGGCCATCGACAGCGTGGCGACTGCGCTCAAGGGCACGGGCGTGCCTTTGATTGCCGACGGCGGTGTGCGTTTTTCGGGCGACATCGCCAAGGCGCTGGCTGCGGGCGCGTCCACCATCATGATGGGCGGCATGTTCGCGGGCACCGAAGAGGCGCCGGGCGAAGTCATCCTCTACCAGGGCCGCAGCTACAAGAGCTACCGCGGCATGGGCTCGATCGGCGCCATGCAGCAGGGCTCGGCCGACCGCTACTTCCAGGAAGCCACCACCGGCAACCCCAACGCTGACAAGCTGGTGCCCGAAGGCATTGAAGGCCGCGTGCCTTACAAGGGCTCGATGGTGTCCATCGTGTTCCAGATGGCGGGCGGCGTGCGTGCGGCCATGGGTTACTGCGGCTGCGCGACCATCGAAGAGATGAACGACAAGGCCGAGTTTGTGGAGATCACGGCCGCGGGCATCCGCGAGTCGCACGTGCACGACGTGCAGATCACCAAGGAAGCGCCCAACTACCGCGCCGACTGACGCAGCGACTTGAAGGTGTTAAAAAACGCCTTCAAGTCGCTAGTATTTTGATAGCTGCTAGCGCTTGTTTATCAGGGGCTAGGGCCGCATTTGACTGTAAGTCGCCATGCAACACCAGAAAATCCTCATCCTCGACTTCGGTTCGCAGGTCACCCAGCTTATCGCGCGCCGTGTGCGCGAGGCGCATGTCTATTGCGAAGTGCACCCCTGCGACGTGAGCAGCGACTGGGTGCGCCAGTTTGCCGCGGACGGTTTGCTTAAGGGCGTGATCCTGTCGGGCAGCCACGCCAGCGTTTATGAGGTTGAAGATCGCGCGCCGGACGCCGTGTTCGAGCTGGGCGTGCCCGTGCTGGGTATCTGCTACGGCATGCAGACTATGGCCGTGCAGCTGGGCGGCAACGTCGAGGGCTCGCACAGCCGCGAGTTTGGCTATGCCGAAGTGCGCGCCCACGGCCACACTGCGCTGCTCAAGGGCATCGAGGACTTCGCCACGCCTGAGGGCCACGGCATGTTGAAAGTGTGGATGAGCCACGGCGACAAGGTCACCGAGCTGCCCCCGGGCTTCAAGCTCATGGCCAGCACGCCGTCGTGCCCCATCGCCGGCATGGCCGACGAAGCGCGGCGCTTTTACGGCGTGCAGTTCCACCCCGAGGTCACGCACACGGTGCAGGGCGCGGCGCTGCTCAACCGTTTTGTGCGCGACATCTGCGGCGCGCGCCCCGACTGGGTGATGAAGGACCACATCGAAGAGGCCGTGCAGAAAATCCGCGAGCAGGTGGGCGATGAGGAAGTCATCCTGGGCCTGTCCGGCGGTGTCGATTCCAGCGTCGCCGCGGCGCTCATCCACCGCGCCATCGGCGACCAGCTCACCTGCGTGTTCGTCGATCACGGTCTGCTGCGCCTGAACGAGGGCGACATGGTCATGGACATGTTCGCCGGCAAGCTGCACGCTAAGGTGGTGCGGGTGGATGCGTCCGACCTGTTCCTGGGCGAACTGGCCGGCGTCAGTGAGCCCGAGCAAAAGCGCAAGATCATCGGGCGCCTGTTCGTGGACGTGTTCAAGGCCGAGGCCGCCAAGCTCAAGGCCGGCGATGTGAGCCACAAGGGCGAGGAAGGTGGTCGCACCGTCAAAGGCGCGACATTCCTGGCCCAGGGCACCATTTACCCCGACGTGATCGAGTCCGGCGGCGCCAAGAGCAAGAAGGCTGTCACCATCAAGAGCCACCACAACGTGGGCGGCCTGCCCGAGCAGCTGGGCCTGAAGCTGCTGGAGCCCCTGCGCGACCTGTTCAAGGACGAAGTGCGCGAGCTGGGCGTGGCCCTGGGCCTGCCGCACGACATGGTGTACCGCCACCCCTTCCCCGGCCCGGGCCTGGGCGTGCGCATCCTGGGCGAGGTGAAAAAGGAATACGCCGACCTGCTGCGCCGCGCCGACGCCATCTTCATCGAAGAGCTGCGCAACTGGGTGGACGAGGCCACCGGCAAGACCTGGTACGACCTGACCAGCCAGGCGTTCACCGTCTTTTTGCCCGTCAAGAGCGTGGGCGTGATGGGCGATGGCCGCACCTACGACTATGTGGTGGCGCTGCGTGCCGTGCAGACCAGCGACTTCATGACCGCCGACTGGGCCGAGCTGCCTTACGGGCTGCTCAAGAAAGTGAGTGGGCGCATCATCAATGAGGTGCGCGGCATCAATCGTGTGACCTACGACGTGTCCAGTAAACCGCCAGCAACCATCGAGTGGGAGTGAAATCAGGTCCTTCGGGGACTTGAGCTTGCCCCTGAAAAGCGGAGTTCTTGACCCTTGCTGAAGATGCCGACAAGGAGTTGAGAAATGAGAGACAGGCAGGTGCGTGCGCAGTACACGGGGGAGTTCAAGCTGGAGGCGGTTCGGCAGGTGCGCGCTGGCCAGGCGATTGCGGTGGTAGCCAAGGTGCTGGGCATTCCCAAGGCCAGTCTGGGCAACTGGGTGAGGTTGTCAGCCTAGGGGGAACTGGACGGCGCCGGCAGCGTCGACAACGCGGCCAAAGTCTCGCCCGAGCAGGTGGAAGTAGCGCGTTTACGAGCGGAAGTTGCCCGACCTCGCATGAAGCGCGCCATCGCAAAAAAACGTCCATCGTGGCGCTGCCCCGTCCCAGTGGCAAGAAACACGGGTATGCCTACACTGACGTGGCTGGACTGTGGCCGTCCGCTTTTTGGAGGCTTTCGTCCCCGTCAAAAAACGTGGCCCTTTGAGTGTTGCCTGCGCGGTGCTGCAGGTCAGCGCCAGCGGGTACTTCAACTGGCAGCGCCAGCCTCAGGAGGCTCGCGCGGGGTCGGCTGGGCGCCATAGTGACGAAGCATTGCTCGCGCACACGCGCGCCGTCCACGCCGAGGTCAAGGGCGAGTACGGCTGGCCACGCATGCACAAGGAACTGCTGGCCCGTGGCATGCGCGTCGGCAAGGAGCGCGTGCGTCGTCTGATGCACCAGCGCGGCATCAAGGCCAGGACGAAACGCAAGTTCGTGGTGACCACCGACAGCCGTCACAACCTGCCGGTGGCTCCCGACCTGGTGCGGCGGCGCTTCAATCCTGAATGCGGTCGTTGACCTGTTCAACCGTCAGTGGTGGGCTGGAGCCTGCAGCCGCACGTGCAGGCCAGTCTGGTCAAGGATGCGCAGGCCATGGCATGGTGGCGCCGCAGACCGCCGCCTGGGGTGATATTCCCCAGCGACAGGGGCAGCCAGTATTGCAGCCATGAGTTCCAGAGAGCCTTGAAGGACTGGGGCATGCGTTCATCGATGAGCAGGAAGTGCAACTGTTGGGATAACGCTCCAACGGAAAGCTTCTGGGGCCGTCTGAAAACTGCCGTTGATCCGCTGCAATGCAGCGCCGCCGCAGCGAAAAACATGATGCCGATGTGGCGCTCAGTGGAGGAATCTTCTGAGGTTTTTGCATAGCCTCGCGGCGTCTTGAACACACGAAAGAAAGCCATCCCCAAAGGCATCCCCAAAGGCATCCCGCAACAACCATCGCTCACTTGCCGCCCGGGCTGGTGAGTGCCTGCACAGCGTCTGTATCGCAGTCGCACCGGCAACCGCCTGGGCACTAACGCGGTCCAGGCGCGGGAATCCCCTCCACCGCCAGCCAGGGCTCCCAAACCACGGGAAAAATGGGTTTCGTCGTGTTTTCAAGGGAATCCGTTGTTTTCTTGATAGGGAAGTCCATACATGACCCGAACAGGCATCCTGCGCGAAACCTGCGCAGACGAAGGTAGCGCCTTGAGCGCGAAAAGAGGGAGGCAAAAGTTCTCATGCCGCAAGCCCGGCAGACAGGGCCTGACGGCGGCGTTGCTGCTGGCCGGCGCGGCGCTGCTTCACGCTGGCGCATGGGCCGCCGCTGCGCCCATCGACCTGTCGGGCACACTCTTCAACAAGCAATCGGGCGGGTTGGAGCACGGTGTGCAAAGCGTCGAATTCGTGCTCTACCCCGACGCTGGCGCGGGCGCGGTGGCCGTGTGGCGCGAAACCCTGCTGGTCGAGTTTGTCAATGGGCGCTTTCGCGTCACCCTCGGCCAAACCCCCGCCAACCCTCTGCCGGACACGTTCAGCCGCCGCCAGGCGGTGCTGGGCGTGCGCATCGGGCATGCCGAGGAACTCTCCCCGCGCCTGCCGCTGGTGCCCGCCTATGCCAGGGAGGCTGGCAACGTCACCGGTAGCATCGCCCCGCGCAGCATCAGCGTGACCCGGGCCGACGGCAGCGTCGTGCCGGTCATCGATGGCGCGGGGGCCTGGGTCGGCCCGGCAGGCCCCGGCGGCGCCACCGGCCCGGCAGGCCCGGCTGGCCCGGCTGGCCCGAAGGGGGACAGAGGCGATGCGGGCCCAGCAGGAGCCAAGGGCGACAAAGGTGATGCCGGTCCCGCCGGTGTGGCTGGCGCGCAAGGCCCTGCCGGTGCTGCTGGTCCCAAGGGGGACAAAGGTGATCCCGGCCCCGCTGGTGCCGCGGGCGCACAAGGCCCGGCAGGCCCGAAAGGAGACAAGGGCGACCCCGGCCCTACAGGGCCTGCT
>NZ_JBFWLZ010000013.1:43953-72679 GCF_050251835.1 Diaphorobacter sp.
AGGCCCTGCCGGTGCTGCTGGTCCCAAGGGGGACAAAGGTGATCCCGGCCCCGCTGGTGCCGCGGGCGCACAAGGCCCGGCAGGCCCGAAAGGAGACAAGGGCGACCCCGGCCCTACAGGGCCTGCTGGACCGCAAGGCCCGGCAGGCGGCGCTGGTTTCACTCAGTATTTCGGCTCCAGCGTCGGCCAAGGCTTCTCAGTTCCTAATCCTGCCGAGGCAGGGAAGTGTGTCTTGGGAAAGATGACGCTCTCTGCCATCAAGCGAGGAGTGGGCATGCCCGCCTTGGGACAAATTCTCTCGATCAGCCAGTATCCAGAGCTTTATTCTTTGCTGGGAGACACCTACGGAGGCAATGGGGTTACGACCTTTGCACTACCCAACATGCTCCCCATCACCCCGAACAACATGACCTGGTTCATCTGTGTCCAAGGTGCTTATCCCATCGCCAACTGACGCCATGCTGTGTATCGCCCCCATGCCCTCCGGGTCATCCGCGGCCAGACGCGCTGGGTGTGCTCTGGCCTGCTGCGCACTGGCTGTGATGCTGTGCGCTTGTGGTGGTGGGGGAGATATTTCTCCCGCGCCCGCACCGGCCCCCGTGCCAACACCGGTGCCAGCTCCAGCCCCGAATCCTGCACCGACACCTCAAGCCGGCGTGCTCCTGCAGAACCGGCTCCACCAGATGCAAGTCAGCGCTTCCAGCCTGAAGGCTGCCCAGGCGGAGTCCGCCACCCATCGCTGGGTTCAGGAGCCGACGACTGCCGCGCCGCAAAGCCTTTCGGGTGCTTTCGTTTTGACTTTGGATGACGCGGCGCTTCTGGCATCTGACTAGGGCGTGTTCAATGTAGCCAGATCTTGGTGCGAGCGAGATGTGAGAACGGACTGCTCAAGCAGTTGACCAAGCGGCTGGTCGATAAGGCGCTGGATGCCGAACTGACCGAGCACCTGGGCCATGAACGCAACGCTCGGTGAGATGTCGCCGTAAGTAGGCGAAGAGCAGGGTGTTTCAAGGCAAGTTCGAGGGCGCTAAGATTCATCCTGATCGACGATAAGGTCGAAAGTGTCGATGCCGCGCAAATCGCTCCATCTCCCGCGCCAGTAAAAGATGCGCGCCTCCGACGGTAAAAACGACCGTAATGCCCTACGTCGATCACAGCCAAGTCCTTTACCAAGCGGGTTTAGGCGACCTGTTGATGATCGAGTGGAAACCAGGAACCTCCATGAAACTGCTGTCCTTGCCTGTCTTGCTGTGTGCTTTGGTTTTGGCGGGGTGTGCCAGCCAGCAGTCGCTGGTGCCTCAGGTTCGTCAGGGCGTGGCCGAGGACGGCGCCAGAACCGTCACTGTGGCGCCCGAAAGCGTGGTTTGCTCGCGGCCGCAATGCCCTGTGCTGGGAGCGTCCTGGATCAGCGCCAAGGCCGGCCTGGCGGTGTTGACCGTGGGCGTGCCGCACCAGTCGGCGCAGGTGACGGGCGCAGACTTCTACCTGGGCGTGAAGCCGGTGGCGCGCGTGCGCTCGCGTTCTGGCACCGCGGCCCAAGCGCTGGCGTTCCCGGCGACAGCCTTTGACGTGCCGCTGACGCTGATCGACCAGATTGCGTACTCCCCGCGCAGCTGGGTGCGTGTTCACATGGCCGACGGACGCAGCGTGGATGAGACGATCAACAGCGGCGATCAGCGCGCCAAGGCCGCAGAGGCCATGAGTCACTTTGTGGCGGCTGTGGAAGCGGCCAGCGGCAAGGCGGTCAATACCGACAGCCCGCGCGGCGGGCTGTTTGACCGCCTGGGCGTGGGCGAAAACAAATAGCCCGCTGTCCAGCGTCTGACCGGCGTTGCTGCCTTGCACGCCGCCGGTGCCTCGCGCGGTTCCCATTTCCGATGCATTGCCCGCAACGCCTTGTTGCAGCGTGACCGACCTTCAGTCCGTCAATTTTTGGCCGCAGTGGCTGGCGCGGCAATTGCGGTCAGGTGATGGGCCAGTGTGGCGCTTGACAGCTCTCCCGCCCGCACCGCAGCCAGCCGCCCTTGGCCGTCATAGAACAAGGTGGTGGGTAAGGCCTTGCGGCCCAGCAAACGACCCAGCTGCGAGTGCTGATCCATCACCACATCAGCTGTGGGCAGGCCGTGCTGTGCGGCAAAGCGCACGACTGTCTCGGGCGGCTCGCCCTGGTTCACCCATACAAAACGAATGTGCGGCTGTGCATTGCGCGCCTGCAGCAGCGCTGGCATCTCGCGCAGGCAGGGCGGGCACCAGCTGGCCCATAGGTTCACCACCACGGGTCGCCCGCTCAGTTGCGACAGTGCGACGGTGTCCGCATCCAGGGCCACGCCCTGCCAGTCCGGCAGGCCGGGGCTGTCCGCAGGGGCCGTGCTCCACAGCAGCGTCAGACCGCCAAGCCACACGGCGGCAAACGTGGCCAGGCCCGAGGCGGCGGGCCTGCGCCACGGGCTACGCCGCAGCCACAGTACACCCAGGTAAAGCACGGCGGCACCCAGGCCGGCCCAGGGCTGCCAGCCGCCGTCACGTATGTCGAGCACGGTCCAGGGGACGGCGGCGTATTCATCGACGTAGCGCAGCACAAATGCCAGGCGCGCTGCCAGCAAGGCCGCCAGCGCCATGCGCCAGCTGTGTGCGCCGGGGGCAAGGCCCATACGTGCAGACAGGCGCTCGTGAACCAGCGTACCCAGCTGCCAGGCGGCCAGAAGGATTAGTAGCGCCCAGGGCAGCACCAGGGGGCCGATTTGCAGCACGGATTCCATGGGCGCATTTTGGTCTCAGTGGCAGGGCAGCTGCACGTGCGGGCACCATGAAAAGCCTATGAACAGGCCCTAACACCCATCGATGATGCGCGGCGCCCGGCCGTCACGCCGGGCCAGTTGCCTGTGCCTTACACGCGCCGTACCTTCACCGGCAACCCCTGCCGCACCACGGCGCCAGAGACCCAGTCGATCCACACGTTGTCCTTGGCGGGCCGGGTGGGGTCGGCAAAGCCCAGGCGGTTCAGGTTCACGCCGTTGCCGTGCTGCGGGTTGTGGGCCATGGGTTTGCCATCCACCGTGTGGGCCACGGCGCCCAGTTGCGTGTGGCCGTAGCCGTATTCGATGGCGACGGCCCCCTGGGCAATGCCGCTGCGCACCAGGGCCACGCCTTGCAGCTTGGCGCCGGGGGTGCTGACCTCGATGCGGTCGCCATTGGCGATGCCCAGTTTGGCCGCATCGTCCTTGTTCAGGCTGATGGGGTTGTGCGGGTGCACCTGGCGCAGACGGCTGGCGGCAATCGACATGCTGCTCATCAGGTTGGACTTGTAGCTGCTCATGGTGAGCGGCCAGTCCTGCTCGGTGAAGCGCTCGCGCATGCTGCTGCCGTCGGCAAAGCGGGTGGGGAACCAGGTGGGGCAGCCCACGTAGCGCTCGCCGGTCATGGAGTGGCGCATCTTGGCCAGGCCCTCGTGCCACAGCTGTACCGGGAACTTGTAGGCGGCCTTGATCTGCTCGCCCTTCCAGGCGTCTTCGATCTTGTCGAAGCGCCCGCCACGGCTCATCACCATGGCCACGCGGCGCACTTCCTCGGGCTTGAGGCGCTTTTCCACTTCGGGCATCCACCGGCTGACACCAGTCAGGGCGATGTCGTCGTCACTGGCTTCGGGCACGGGCTTGCCGGCCTGGTAGGCGATGTTGCACATGCCGCGCAGGTAGAAGTCTTCGGCGCTTTCCAGGTCCAGCGGTTCGCCGTCCTTGGTGCTCATCGCGCCCTTGCCAAAGCCGGGCAGCTGCAGCTGCTTGGCCACGGCGAAGACGAAGCTCTCAAAGCTCACGGGCTTGCCGTCAGCCGTCTTGGCGGTGGCCGCTTCCACGGTGGGCCAGCGCACGGTGCTGCTCTTGGCGATCACGTCGGCCCAGGGCGCGCCGATGCCCCAGCTTTCGTACGTGACGGTGTCGGGCACGATGTAGTCGGCCAGGGCCGAGGTCTCGTTGATGAACGGGTCCACCGACACGAACAGCGGCAGCTTCTTCGGGTCCTTGAGGGCGCTGACCAGCGTGTTCTCAAAGCCGCAGATGGCGTACACCGGGTTGCTCATGTGGTTGATCCACGCCTTCACCGGGTAGGGGTAGCCCAGCAGGCCGGCGGCCAGCATTTCGCTGCTCATACCGCCGGGTGCGGGATACCAGGGCGCCTTGGCGGGGTAGGGGTTCTGGCCGGCTTCCCTCTTGCGCTTGAACTCGCTGGTCTTCTCGTACGGAAAGCGCGTGCGCGACAGCGCCACGCCCGTGGCCTTGACCGCGCCCTCGAACTGCGCGAAGTTGTAGCGCGGGCCAGGGCCAAACGGCCCGAACGGCCCTGCGTCCAGCACCCAGCCGCCCTTGACGTTCAGGTTGCCGATCAGGTTGTTCAGCATGGCGATGGCGTAGGCGGTGTAGAAGCCCGCGCCGCTCATGGTGCCGCCGTGCGAGTTGGCCACGGCCTGCTTGCCGTGGCTGGTGAACTCGCGCGCCAGGTCTTCGATGTCCTTCACCGGCACGCCGCACAGGTCGGAGTATTCCTGCAGCGTCTTGCGGCGCGCTTCCTCGCGCAGGCGGCCGAAGGATGTGCACACGGCAACCGGCTTGGGCTCCTCGGTGGCATCTGCCGCCTTGATCGGGGTGAATTCACGCTCCACCACCAGCTCGGCCGGTTGGGCCACGGTGTGGGGCACCAGCTTGAAGCCGCCGTTGCCATCGGCCACCTGCACCACGTACACGTCTTCGGCCGGGGTCTTCTCGTCCACCGGCTCGGGCATGGGCAGCCCCAGGTCGGCGCCGCGCAGGAACTGGCCGTAGCGCGGGTGCTTGGGGTCGTTGATGAGCAGGTGGGTGGCGTTGCTCCAGCTCGCCTCACCGGCGGCGGCCATGGCGGCCGGGCCGGGCTGGGTGAGGTACTTGGCGTCGTAGCGCTCGTTGTCGATGATCCAGCGGATCAGCGCCATGGCCAGTGCCAGGTCGGTGGCGGGCTTGATGGGCAGCCAGCGGTTGTTGTCGCCCGCCGCGTGGCTGGACGACATGGGCAGCACGGGCGACACCACCACGTAGCGGTAGGCGTCGTCTTCGCGCGAGCGGGCTTCGGCCAGCTCACGGCCCATGCGCTGGAAGGGGTTGCCCGACTGCGCCGGCGCCGTACCCAGGAACAGGCCGAAGCGCGAGTTCTTCCAGTCCGGCTTGCCGTGCGGCATGCCGGGGATGTTGCCCAGTGCAGCAGCCGTGCCCACGCGGTAGGTCTGGCCGCAGTAGGCGCCGTGGTTGGCCACGTTCACCGTGCCGAAGGACTGGCGCGCAAAGCGGTTGATCAGCGGCGTGCGGCCTTCGTTGGAGGCGTCGGTCACCAGCAGCTGGTTGGCCTTGGGGCCGTACTCGGGGTTCTCGGGGTCGATCAGCGTTTGCACGTCGCGGATGGCGGCCAGGCCGTCCACATGGCCTTCGCCGAACAGGTCGCCACCCTCGCAGATTTCCTTGACGAGCTGTTCCAGCGAGATGCTCTTCCACTGGCCCGAGCCGCGCGGGCCCACGCGCTTGAGCGGGGTGAGCACGCGGTGGGCGGCGGTCTGGTGCTCCAGCATGGCCGAGCCGCGCGCGCAGCTGGTGGCGCGGCCTTCCAGGCCGTTGTCGCCGCCCAGCATGGCGTACACCTCGCGCACCGGCGTTTCCATGGGCGCGTGGTGCGTGGTGGCCAGCGGGTGGTAGGGGTTGCCTGCCACGCGGATGATTTTGTTGCTGGCCGTGTCCACGCGCACGCGGATGCCGCACTGCGTCCAGCAGCCCAGGCAGCTGCTGGGGCTGACCACCTGGCCCGGTTGGGTGGTGAGCTGGCCGGTCATGGGGTCGATACGGAACTCGGGCGTGAGCGAGTTGCCGCGCGTGGCGCTCTTCGTGGCGGTGCCGGACGTGCCGGTCACCAGGCCCTTGGCGCCCTTGGCCACGGTCTCGCCATAGCCGGCGGCAAAGGCCGCCAGGCCGCCGGCCACGGCGCCGCCGCGCAGCAGCAGGCGTCGGCGCTGGGTGTCGGGGTTGTCCTGTGGTTCAGGGGTGGGGTGCTTGTTCTTGTCAGTCATGGTCTGCGCTTTCAGGTGCAGCGCCAGCGGATATCACTTTGATTTTGATAGCTGCCAGCGCTTGCTTTTATTGCGTTAGAGGCCGATTTGGTTATCAATCTTAGGCGGCAGTGGTTGCGGGGGCGTTGCGTGCCGGGAACAGCTCCAGCGCCCAGCTGGCCAGCCCGACCAGCGCCACGCACAGGCCCGCCACGCCCACCATGCCCAGCAGCCCGTCACCGCCCAGTGGCATGTGGTACAGGTACAGGCCCGCGCCAAACTTGGGCACACCCTGCACACCCATGAACAGCGCCCAGCGGAAGGCCCAGGCGGCGGCCGCCAGCCCCAGGCCCAGCACCAGCGTGTAGCCCTTGGCATGCAGGCGGTGGCGCCCGCGCAGCAGCGCGCCCAGCACGGCCGCGCCGCCAATGGCCGAGCCGATCATCGTCAGCCGCCACACGGGGAAGTCGTTCCACAGGCGCAGCGCGGCGCTGAAGGATGGGCTGTCGCCGCCCAAGCCGCTTGCGACCCAGGCCAGCGCCACCACCAGCAGCGCGCCGGCCAGCGCCAGGCCCATGCCGCGCAGCGTCTGCAGCGCTTCAGCGCCGGGGCGCAGCGTGGCGGGCAGAAAGCGCTCCAGCACGAAGGCCGCGCCCACGGTGGCCAGCCAGCCGGTCAGCGCCAGGTTGACGGGCACCCACAGCGTGTTCCACAGCGGGCGCGAGCGCACCACCATCATCTCGGCGCCGGTATAGACCGAAATGGTGAGCGCCGACACCACCAGCAGCGGCGCCAGCAGGCGCATCCAGCCGGGCCTGCCCAGCCACCAGGCGGCGCACATCGCCACGCTGAGCGTGACGAACACGGGCAGCAGCAGCGCGCCGACCGACATCCACGACCACGGCGTGAAGTGCGCATAGAAGTGCCAGAAGCGCGCGGGCTGGTGCAGGTCGGCCAGCAGCGACACGGGCGCGGCAATGCTGCTGACGGCCAGCGTCAGCACGGCGGCGGGCAGCAGGCGCTGCAGCGTGCCGCCGTCCTTGCCCCAGGCGCAAAGCGCGGCCAGTATGGCGGCGCCGGTGGCCACGCCGACCAGGAAGAAATACTGCACGGCCCAGGGCAGCCAGGCCGCCTCGTAGTGCGGGGTCAGGAGTTCGATGATTTGCATGGTGCGCTCCTTGGGGTTCAGTGGTCGGACAGCAGGCGCACGCTGGCCTGGCCGTCCACGCCGTTGACGAACTCATCGGGCAGTCCGATGTAGTACACGCGCGGCGAAGTGTTCATGCCGGGCTTGAGCACCTTGATGTCTTGCGTGTGCTCGGCGATGCGGCGGTTGATCTCGCTGCCCTGGTCATTCAGGTCGCCGATCACGCGCGCGCCGCCCACGCAGCTTTCGACGCAGGCGGGCAGCAGGCCGACCTCCAGGCGGTGCTCGCAGAAGGTGCACTTGTCGGCGGTCTGCGTCTCGTGGTTGATGAAGCGCGCGTCGTACGGGCAGGCCTGCACGCAGTAGCCGCAGCCCACGCAGCGCTCGTTGTCCACCAGCACGATGCCGTCGGTGCGCTGGAAGGTGGCCTGCACCGGGCACACGGGCACGCAGGGCGGCTCGTCGCAGTGGTTGCACAGCCGCGGCAGGCTGACCATGGCGGGCGCGCTGCCGTCGTCCTTGTTGATCTCATACTGCAGCACCGTGGTGCGGAACTGGCCGATGGGCGGCTGGTTTTCCACCGAGCAGCTCACCGTGCAGGCCTGGCAGCCGATGCACTTGCGCAGATCCACCAGCATGCCGAAGCGCTTGCCCTCCATGCCGGGGCGGCGCTGTGGCTGGCCCGGCGCGAAGGGCGTGGCGGCCTGGCTGGCGCCAGCCAGGCCAAAGGCGGTGGCCAGGCCGACGAGTTCTTGCAGGAAGGTGCGCTTGCCCGGTTGAGGGGCTGCGCCGGCAGTCAGAGGGGGGGAGGTTTTTGACATAAATTTCTTCTTTGAGTGCTCACTACGTGAATGCATTTTGATCCCACCCCCCGATTCTTTGCTTGACCAGTGTCAAACGGTTTGCCGGATATTCAGGTTGATTTCCTTTGGAAAAGGTGACAGTAATCGGCTCGCTGTACGCCGCGCAGGCGCACACTCGCGCCAACCTCTCGCCCCAGTGGGTGGGTGCCAGGCCTTTTCTGGTCACGATTAACGTTTGGTGGTTGCTGCCTACCAGGGATTTGTGCACAAAAAATGCGCATGCGTCGATTTTTGTGAAATGCGCGTGGTCTCAAAAGATTAATTGCCTGCAGCGAGGTCGAAATTGGTTTGTTTGATTAACTAAAGACCTGTGTGGGATTATTTAAAAATTCAATCAACAAGTCGTTTGATAATCCGAGTGTTTTCGTGCGGAAAGTCATCTCGTCTGTGACGCGTGATGGCGCTTGGGATGCCGGGGAAAACTCCGCAATAATCCCGCGCATCCACAAAGCAAGAGAGAAGGGATTCCCATGCGAGCCATTCGTTTTGCCACGGCCGGTGCGGCCGCATTGATGGCCGGTCTGTGCGCGCCAGGTGCCTGGGCCGCGTGCTATTTGGTCTATGGCGCAGACCAGCAAGTCATCTACCGCTCGCAGATTCCGCCGGTGGACTTGTCGCGCCACCTGCACGAGACCGTGCCGCAGGTCGCTCCGGGCGGCACGCTGGTGTTCTCGCTGGACAACCAGGGCTGCGAGCTGGAAATCAACCGCCTGCCCTTCACGGCTACCAGCGCGGCTTCGCGCGGCGCGTCCATGTTGCGACCTGTGCAACCGGCGCAACCGGCGCAACCGGCACGGGCGCCGCAGGCCGGCAGGGGCTGAGCGGCTGGCGCCCGCAGGCCTGCAGGGGCTGAGCGGCTGGCGCCCGCAGGCCTGCAGGGCAGGGCCAGCCTGAGACAATCGGGCCATGAGCGACCCCACAGAATTCAGCCCCCCACCGCAAACCACCACCGACCTTCCGCCCGGCTGGCTGGAAGTCACCGCCATGGACATGGACGCCCAGGGCGTCGCGCGCAAGCCCGACGGCAAGGTGGTTTTTATCGACGGCGCGCTGCCCACCGAGCTGGTCAGCGCCAACACCCACCGCAAGAAAAACAATTGGGAGCAGGCCAGCCTGACCGAAGTGCACCGCCAGTCCAGCCAGCGCGTGCAGCCCGGCTGCCCGCACTTTGGCCTGCACGCGGGCGCCTGCGGCGGCTGCAAGATGCAGCACCTGCATGTGGCGGCGCAGGTGGCCGTCAAGCAGCGCGTGCTGGAGGACAACCTCTGGCACCTGGCCAAGGTGAAGGCCGAGACCATCCTGCGCCCCATCGAGGGCCCGGCCTGGGGCTACCGCTACCGCGCACGCCTGTCGGTGCGCTACGTGGCCAAGAAGGACAAGGTGCTGGTGGGCTTTCATGAGCGCAAAAGCCGCTACATCGCCGACATGGAGACCTGCAAGATATTGCCGCCGCATGTCGATGCCCTGCTGCTGCCGCTGCGTGCCTTGATCGGCAGCCTGGCCGCGCGCGACACCTGCCCGCAGATCGAGTTGGCCTGTGGCGACACCGTCACCGCGCTGGTGCTGCGCCACCTGGAGCCGCTGTCGCCCGACGACAAGGACAAGTTGCGCGCCTTTGCCGCCGGGCATGGCGTGCAGTGGTGGCTGCAGCCCAAGGGGCCGGACACGGTGCACCTGCTGGATGAAGGCGGCGAGCAGCTGGCCTACGCGCTGCCCGACTTTGGCATCACCATGCCCTTCAAGCCCACCGACTTCACGCAGGTCAACCCGCACATCAACCGCGTGCTGGTCACGCGCGCGCTGCGCCTGCTGGATGCGCGCAAGGACGAGCGCGTGATCGACTGGTTCTGCGGCCTGGGCAATTTCACGCTGCCCATTGCCACCCAGGCGCGGGAGGTGCTGGGCATTGAGGGTAGCGAGGCGCTGGTGGCGCGCTCGCGCGACAACTACGAATCAAACCAGGCCCGCAGGCAGGCCACGGAAGCGCTGGCAGCTACCACCTTTGTAGCGCGCAACCTGTTCGATATGACGCCCGCCATGCTGATCGCCGACGGCGTGGCTGACAAATGGCTGGTGGACCCGCCGCGCGAGGGTGCGTTTGCGTTGTCCAAGGCGCTTGCCGATATTCACCAGGCGCGCCTGGGCAACAGCCTGGCGGATCCGGCGTGCGATGCCGATGTCAACGGGCTGGGCGCCGGGGATGCATCGCAACCGCCTGCACTGCCAGTGCTCACGCCGGGGCATGAGGGCTGGCAGCCGCCGCGGCGCATCGTTTATGTCAGCTGCAACCCCGCCACGCTGGCGCGCGATGCGGGACTGCTGGTGCACCAGGCGGGCTACCGCTGCGTGTCGGCCGGCGTGGTGAACATGTTTCCGCACACCGCCCATGTGGAGAGCATGGCGGTGTTCGAGCGGGTGGACGAAGCCTGGGCTGCTTGAGAAAGCTAGAGCGTTTTTGGCGCCCAGCCCTTGTGTATGAAGCGCTGAGTGCTATACTTTTTGAATCGCCAAGCGTCAGCTGCGGTTGCGCGCTGCGCGGGGTGCGGGGCGGTCTTCCAGCACTTCCTCGTCCGGCGCGGCCGGGCTGGCGGCGCGCTTGTCTGCCGGTTTGTTTTCTAGCTGTGTGAGCAGCGAGGGCGCGCCCTCGATCTTGTTTTCGCGCATGTACTGATCCATCTCCTTCCAGCCGGCGAAAACCTGGGCCTTGGACGCCTTGGGGTTCAGCGTGAAGCAGTCCTCCAGCCCGCGCATGGCGTGGCGGCAGGCGCCGCCGACGGCCTTGGCCTCGGCGTCGCGCTGGGCGACGCGCGGATCCGGCCCCAGCCCGGGGATCTCGCAGCCCACCAGCGACAGCAGCGCGGCAGCAGCGACCAGGGCGCGGGCGCCTGGCAAGGGGGAGTGTGGAAGCAGCAGCATGTTGAGAGGTTTATCGGCATTTGCGCCGCCAAGTTGAGGCGTAGCGCCCAGCAAAAAGGCCCCGGGCAAAGCCGGGGCCTTGGCAGCGGCTGCACACGGGGCAGCGCCGCTGTTGGTTTACGCGGTGGCGCTTCTTATTCGCGCTCGCCGCCCATGATGCCCAGCAGGGCCAGCAGGCTCTGGAACACGTTGAAGATGTCCAGGTACAGGGCCAGCGTGGCGCTGATGTAGTTGGTCTCGCCGCCGTCCAGGATCTGCTTGAGGTCGTACAACATGTAGGCGCTGAAGATGCCGATGGCCGCCACCGAGATCGCCATCATGCCGGCCGTGGAGCCAACAAACACGTTGATGATGGCGCCCACCATGAGCACCAGCGCGCCCACAAAGAGCCACTTGCCCATGCCCGACAGGTCGCGCTTGATGACGCTGGCCAGGCTGGCCATGACGAAGAACACGCCCGCCGTGCCGGCAAAGGCCGTCATGATGAGCTCGGAGCCGTTCTTGAAGCCCAGCACCATGCCGATCAGGCGCGACAGCATCAGGCCCATGAAGAAGGTGAAGGCCAGCAGCACGGGCACCCCGGCAGCCGAGTGCTTGGTTTTTTCGATGGCGAACATGAAGCCGAAGGCGCCCGCCATGAAGACGATCAGGCCCAGCCCGCCGCTGAGCGACTGCGTGATGCCCGTGGCCACGCCCAGCCAGGCGCCCAGCACGGTGGGAACCAGGCTCAGTGCCAGCAGCCAGTAGGTGTTGCGCAGTACGCGGTGACGTTGCTGCTGCGAAATGCCATAGCCGGCGGAGCCGATACTGGTGATTTCAGTGTTCATCTGTTCTATCTCCTGAGGGGGCCGCACGACGCGGACCAAAGAATTCTAGGGGGAGCCCTGCCGCTGCAAATGCAATACCCGCGCACCCTTTCGTACATTGGGGGTTTGGCCATTCCCTGCCCCTGGAGGTGTGGAGGGCGCTGCGCCGGCACCACTGGCGTCAGGGGGCGGGCTCCGTGATAAAGCCGATCTGGCGCACCCCCGCGCGCTGCGCTGCGGCCATGGCTTTGGCCACGCGCTCGTAGCGCACGTCTTTGTCGCCGCGGATGTGCAGGTCGGGCTGCGGGTCTTTGCCCGCCTGTGCGCGCAGGCGGGGTTCCAGTTCGTCGTCGCTGATCGCCAGGTCGTTCCAGTGGTACTGGCCGTCGGCCGTGACCGACAGGCGGATGGTCTCGGGCTTGACCGATTCGGGCGCGTTGCTGGCGCTGGGCAGGTTGATTGGCACGGCATGTTTCATGACGGGCACGGTGATGATGAAGATGATCAGCAGCACCAGCATGACGTCCACCAGCGGTGTCATGTTGATCTCGTTCATCACCTCGTCGGTGTCGTCCTGGGTTCCGAATGCCATGGCGCATCAGCCTTTCTTGATGGGCAACACCTTGGCCGCCTCGCCGTGCACCGACACGCGCGCGCCGGTGACAAAGTAGGCGTGCAGATCGTGCGCAAAGCTGTTGAGGTTGTGCAGGATGGACTTGTTGCCGCGCACCAGCGCGTTGTAGCCCAGCACCGCCGGAATGGCCACGGCCAGGCCCAGTGCGGTCATGATCAGCGCCTCGCCAATTGGGCCGGCCACCTTGTCGATGGTGGACTGGCCCGATGCGCCAATCGCCACCAGCGCGTGGTAGATGCCCCACACGGTGCCAAACAGGCCGATGAACGGCGCCGTGGAGCCTACCGAGGCAAGGATGGCCAGGCCCGACTGCATGCGCGCCGTGAACTCGTCGATGCAGTTGCGCAGGCAGCGCGTGACCCAGTCGCTCACGTCCAGGCTGTCGTGCAGATGGGCCTGGGTGTTGCGGTGGTGCTGCGTGGCCTCGCGGCCTTCCAGCGCCAGCTGTCGAAATGGGTTGGCCGGGTCGGCCCCCAACTTGGTCAGGCCGGCAGCAAAGTCTTCGCTGTGCCAGAAGTCGCGCGCCTGCCGGGCGTGCTTTCTGAACCTCAGGATGTCCAGCGCCTTGATGATGATGACGATCCACGATGCCACCGACATGCCGATGAGCAGCAGGGCGACGGCGCGGGTGACGAAGTCGCCCTGCAGCCAGACATTGGCGATGCCGAATTGCGAATCCATGAAAACTCCTGTGAAGACTAGGGTTGGAGAACGAAATTGACCGGAACCAGGTTCCACATGGCCTCGGGCACTCCGTTGCGCGTGCCGGGTACAAAGCGCCAGCGCAGCACGGCGTCAACGGCCTGGCGATCCAGGCGCTCGAAGCCGCTGGATTGCTGCACTTGTACGGTCTGGGGAAGTCCGTCGCTGCCGATGAGTACGCGCAGCACCACCTTGCCCTGCTCGCCCAGGCGCTTGCTGATGGCTGGATAGACAGGCTTGGGGTTGTTCAGGTAACTGGCGCTGCTGGAGGGAAGCTGGATGCCGGATGCCGTTGCCAGCCCACCCGGCGCGGCGGCCTTGTCCACATCTGAATTGGCGGTGGGTGCGGCGGCAATGGCTGCGCCGGAGGGGGCAACAGCCTGCGTCAAGGGTGCTGAAGGGGCCGGTTGCACTGCTTCCGTGAGGGCTTGCGGCGCCGGCGCAGGTTCGGCAACGGCCTGTGGTGCGGGTGGTGGCGCGGGCGTGGTTTTAGGTTGGACTTGGGCTTGAGCTTGAGCTTTGTGCACTGCAGGCTTGGGCTGTGCAGGTCTGGACAGGACGGGCCTGGGTGGCGCTGGCGCGGGGGCTTCCGGCGCAGAGGGCGAGGGCGCGGCAGGCGACACGGTGAATGCGCTGATCACCTGGGCTGGAGCGACGATCATGGGCGATTTGCGCACCAGGCCGGACTGCAGCGCCCACAGCCCTAACGCATGCGCTGCCAGCACCCCTGCGGCAATGGCGACATTGCGGCGCAAGCTCCCGAAGAGGGCAGGTCGATAGGATGAGCGCATAAAAATGATGAGTGCAGGCGCTTGCCAGCAAAAGGGCTGACAGTCATGGCGGTGGGTGGATATGGCTACAAGATTATAAATGCGAATTCATCGCATTTGCATCTTGTATTTCTTGGGCCACCCAAATGCGGATACTGTTCAGGCAAGTGGCGGCGCTTGCATCAGAAAGCAAAAAACCGGCACAACGTACCGGTTTCTGCTGCCGGGCCACGATTGACGCCCGTCTTGCCCAATGAGGGGACTGCTTACTTCACGTGCTTGCCGATGAGCCCGGCCATCTCGAACATCGACACCTGGGGCTTGCCGAATACTTCTTTGAGCTTGGCATCGGCGTTCACCATACGCTTGTTGGCGGCGTCTTGCAGGTTGTGCTCTTTGATGTAAATCCAGAGCTTGCTGATGATCTCGGTGCGCGGCAACGGTGCGGCTCCAACAACAGCCGCCAGGGCGGGACTGGGTGTCAGGGGTTTCATGAAGGCGGCATTGGGGGCCCGCTTCTTTGCGGGAGTTGCGGCCCCGGTTTTTGCAGTTGCCATGTTGGATGGTCCTTATTGGGAGTGAAATGTTTCACCAGCGAAAAACAGCGGCTGCACTGGCGAAGGCGATGCTACTGGGAAAGAAACGCCTTTCCAAGCGATGCAGCCTATTTTTTGCCTCGAATTGTTGGTGTTCCCCGGCTTGCAGCCCGCATCTTGCGTGTACCGGCTGCCCCTGCGGTGCAAGCCGGTGGGGCAAAACGCCATCGCATGGGGCCGGACACCGCCACCATAAGTTTTCGCTAACTGGTTTTTGATTTTCGTGATGTGATAAGCGGCGATTCTTTGGTAGTCCAAATTTTTCCGAAAAGAGGGATTGTTTTTTGCATCGAGAAATGAATGCTCTATGCTATTGATTTTCAAGGTTTAAATTTATCTCTTCTATAAGACATAAGAGGTTTTTTGAGTCTTATAGAAGACTTAAAGTTGTACCCAACGCCGACGCACCGGCGCCTGTCGATTCCCCCCCTTACTTTCCTGGAGAGCAACCATGCCGGATTCCCTGAACGCACAACTGAGCCGTGAGCAACAGATCGCAGCCCTGGAAAAAGACTGGGCGCAAAACCCCCGCTGGAAGGGCGTGAAGCGCGGCTACACCGCTGCCGACGTAGTGCGCCTGCGCGGCAGCCTGCAGATCGAGCACACCCTTGCCAAGCGCGGCGCCGAAAAGCTGTGGGACAAGATCAACGGCGGCGCCAAGAAGGGCTACGTGAATGCTTTCGGCGCCATCTCTGCCGGCCAGGCCATGCAGCAGGCCAAGGCGGGTCTGGAGGCCGTGTACCTGTCCGGCTGGCAGGTGGCAGCCGATGGCAACACCAGCGAGACCATGTACCCCGACCAGTCGCTGTACGCCTACGACTCGGTGCCCACCATGGTGCGCCGCATCAACAACACCTTCAAGCGCGCCGACGAAATCCAGTGGGGCCGTGGCATCAACCCCGGTGACGCTGAGTTCATCGATTACTTCCTGCCCATCGTGGCCGACGCTGAAGCCGGCTTTGGTGGCGTGCTGAACGCCTTTGAGCTGATGAAGAACATGATCGTTGCGGGTGCCGCCGGCGTGCACTTCGAAGACCAGCTGGCTGCCGTGAAGAAGTGTGGTCACATGGGCGGCAAGGTGCTGGTGCCCACGCAGGAAGCCTGCGAAAAGCTGATTGCAGCGCGCTTTGCCGCGGACGTGATGGGCGTGCCCACCATCGTGCTGGCGCGCACCGACGCCGAGGCCGCCAACCTGATCACCAGCGACCACGACGCCAACGACAAGCCCTTCCTGACGGGCGAACGCACGCAAGAAGGCTTCTACCGTGTGCGCAACGGCCTGGAGCAAGCCATCAGCCGCGGCGTTGCCTACGCACCCTATGCCGACCTGGTGTGGTGCGAGACCGGCACGCCCGACCTGGGTTTTGCCCGCGAATTTGCCCAGGCCGTGCACGCTGCCTGCCCCGGTAAGCTGCTGTCTTACAACTGCTCGCCTTCCTTCAACTGGAAGAAGAACCTGGACGAAAAGACCATTGCCAAGTTCCAGGACGAGCTGTCTGCGCTGGGCTACAAGTACCAGTTCATCACTTTGGCGGGCATCCACATCAACTGGTACAACACCTTCCAGTTCGCTCACGCCTATGCCCGCGGCGAAGGCATGAAGCACTATGTAAACATGGTGCAAGAGCCCGAATTCGCAGCGCGTGAGCAGGGCTACACCTTCGTGTCGCACCAGCAGGAAGTGGGCGCAGGCTACTTTGACGACGTGACCACCGTGATCCAGGGCGGCTCCTCCAGCGTGAAGGCTCTGACCGGCTCTACTGAAGAAGAGCAGTTCCACTGATCGCGCCCAACCCGGCGCTCTCGGGTGCGCCGGGTGCGCCGGGTGCGCATGTTGGCTGAAACCACCAGGTGCCGTACAGGCACCCGGTGGTTTTTTGTTGGGCGCGCTCTGATGAGTCTGCATGCCCAGGGGCGCCAGATGTATTTCACGCTTCGCATCAACCGGCGCCGCGGCCCTGGCATGTCCGCCGCCAGCCTACCCGGATGCGACCCGTGACGGGCTACCAGGCCAGCTGCCCTGGCGCATCGCGCCAGAAGATGAAGCGCCGCAACTCGTAATAGCGCGAAGTGCTCACCAGATGGGGGTCGGTGCCGCTGCCCTTGCGCAGCAGCACCAGGTAACCGCCGGCAGTGCCCACGGCCAATAGGTTGCCGTCGGCCGACGCAGCCAAGGCCAGAATGGCGCCGCCCACATGGTGGCGCCAAATCGCGCGGCCGTCTTCGGTCATGCCGTGCAGGTCGCCCTGGTCGTCTCCGTACACGTGCAGGCCATGCGCGACGGTGTTCGGTGCGGCAAGGTCAGCGGCCTTGCCGGGCGCTGCGGTGAGCAGGTCTTTGGATCGCGCCTGGGGCTCTGGCGCGGCATCGGGTGCGGGTGCAGGTGCGGGTGTGATCGCCCACCCATCGGCGCTGACCGCCCACCACGCCCCGGCCTGGCCGGCATCTGCGGCGGCCACATGCGCCAGCAAGCGGCCGTCGGCTTGCCATTGCAGTCGATCCACGGCGCGGCCGTGGCGCGCGGCCAGGTGGGCGAATGCCTGAGGCGCGAAGGCAAAGCGCCGGTGAAAGCGCCCGGACAGATCCGCGTCCGCCAATGCATGCACAGCGCGTGCCAACTGCAGCATGGCCACAGCCTGCGCGCTGCGCGGGTCCGCGGGCGGTGCAGGGGTGTGTTGCTCGTCCGCCTGCATGCTCGAGGCTGGCGGGCGCTCCCAGTGTTCGCGCATGCGGGCGGCATGGGCGCGGCCGAGGGCCTGCCAGTCCTGGGACAAGGCCATGATCTGCGCGCCAAGCACTTCGGCATCGGTCTCGTGCGCAGCGAAGGGTGGCATGCGCGGCAGCGCTGGCGGTGGCGGCATGTCGTGCATGGCGGCGTCTGTCAGCAGCGCCTGCAGATCGCGCGCATGGGCCAGTTGCAGGCGGTGCTCCAGGTGGATGAAGAGACCCAGTAGCCGCGCCATGTGCGGCACGGCATGCAGGGGCAGCGGCACACGCGCATCGCTTTGCCGCTGGCTGTAGCTGATGCGCAGGCCCGGCGGGTGGGCGGTGCCTTCGGGGGGCGCATCGCTGCCGGTCACGTCGATCTGGTAGCAGGCATGTGCGTCATCTTCCTCGTCGCCCGGTGCGTCCGGCCCATTGCGCCAGCTGAGCTTGAGCACACGGCCCCACTGCCGGCCTTCACGCTGGCCGGGCTGGCGCGCGCCTATCCACACCTCGTCTTCCCACCAGCCGTTGCGTTCGGGGTTGCTCCAGTCGTTGTAGCGGGCGGTGAAGATCGGCAAAAGTGTCAGCGCCTGCACGCGTGCGGGCGTCAGCGTGGCGTGCAGCTGATCGCGCAGCGGCCGGCCGGCACGGCGCTGACCCTCGGCCAGACGCCAATAGCCGATCACCTGGCGCCAGGCCTGCAGGCATGCCGGCAGTGCCTGTGCGGGCGCATGGGCTTCTTGCAGCGGTTGCCAGTCGCCGGGCTGGCCCGCGCTGTCGTAACTGCGAAACTGACGCAGCAAACCATCCACCAGCGGCGGCGGTGCCCGATGGCGCAGGCGCGTCCAGGCCTGCGTCAATGCGTTGGCACGCGCCGGTGCTGCATCGTCTTGCGGCAGCGCCAGCCAGAAGTCCCACCGTTTCCAGATGGTGATGAACAGTGCGTTGTGATAGGCATCCTGGTCTTCATCGACGTGGCTGCGCGTCAGCAGAAAGTCTGTCTGATCAAACCAGCCTGCTGCTTTGTGGCGGCTTTTGTCGGGCAGTGCTGCATTCAGCAGCTGGTGCAAGTTTGCGGCGTTCAGCGCATCGCCCGGGCAGAGCATCGCGTCCCGGGGCAAGTCATCGTTTTGCAGGCATGCCGACAGGCTCGTGCTGGTCAGCATGGACGAGGCAGTGGGCGGCGCGGTCAGTGGTGCAATGGACATGGTGCAAAACGCGCGGGTGTGCGGCGCATGGTAGCGCGGTGCCGTTGATCATCAGCGGCGGCGCCATTTGCGCATTAAAGGACGGGGCGGCGGCGTTGCCTGTCAGACCAATGCCCGAATCGGGCATCCATGTGCTGGGTGCCAGGGCTTTTAGCGCAGCGTCAGCCCGGCGGTGCACCCTGCCAGGGCAGGGTAAATATGCGGGTCTGCCAGTCATGCCAGGGCATTTGCGCGGGCGTGTCCACAAGTGCGGTCGCGGCTGCGCTGGTTGCATGGGGCCAGCGCAGGCCGCTGTCCAGCGTGATGATGCGGCCGCTGACCGGGTGCGGCAGGCCCAGTTGCCAGGCGTGCAGCCACAGGCGGTGCAGCCCAAGCTGCTGCGCCCACCAGCGGTTGAGGGGCCCCTTGCCGTGCGTGGCGTCGCCCAGGATGGGATGGGCCAGGTGCTTGAGGTGGCGCCGTATCTGGTGGCGCCGGCCGGTGGTGGGCTCGGCCAGCACCAGCGCGGCGCGAGTGCTGGCAAAGCGCGGGTCGCTGGCTGCGGGCAGCTCCAGCCGTGCCAGGCAGCTGAGCCGCGTGCGGGCCGGCTGGGCGGGCGCGTCCGGCGGCGCGTCGTCAGGGCGCAGCGGGTGATCCACGTCGGCCTGCACGGGCGCCCAGCCACGCACCAGCGCCAGATAGCGCTTGCGTACCGCGTGCCGGGCAAACGCATCGGCCAGGGCGCGTGCCGCTGAGGGGTGCAGGCCCATGACGAGCACGCCGCAGGTGCCCTTGTCCAGCCGGTGCACCGGATAGACATGCTGGCCGATCTGGTCGCGCAGCGCCTGCACCACAAAGCGGGTCTCGCCCGCATCCAGTCCGGTGCGGTGCACCAGCCAGCCAGCGGGCTTGTACAGCGCAACCATGTGCTCGTCGTGCCACAGCAGGTGCAGCGGCGGGTGGCTGGCGGGGTTCAGACGCAGCACCCCCGCGGCACAAGCGTCGCGCTGCACAAGACCTGCCGCCCGTGCTGGCAGCAAGCTGGCAGTCGCCGCACCGGGCAGCGCGGCCACAAAACGCCAGCACGCCGACAAGTGGCAACGCTGTTGGATTGCCGCGCGCCACTGGCTCCGGCACCAGGCCGGGCGAGTGCGATGGACCTGGTGGCGCGGTGGTGCCCGCGCTTGCACAAGGACGGGGCGCCGCGCGGTTGCCTCAAACCGTGCCTCCCATTGATCGAATGTCGGGCAACTGTTTGCGCCGGGCGATGAACTCGCGCGCGGTTTCGGCGCGCAGCGTGGCGCGGCCCAGGCCGGTCACGGCGATCAGGCGCGCGGTGCGGCCTGGCTTGTCAACGCCCGGAATCTCGGCCTGCACCATGCCCGCCGCGCGCAGCACGCGCAGCATGTCGATGTCCGCCTCGCCGGTCACTGGGGCGGGCAGCTGATCTTGTTGCGCAAGCTGACGAAGGTAATCCAACACGGTGCTGACTCCTGCGGGTGCGCCGCACGGGCGGCTTTGGACACAGGCCTGCATTGTCGGCACTGACAGAACCCGTCGGCAACAAAGGCCATGCGCCGGGCTGGGCGGTTACGGCAGTTACGACTGGTGACGTGGGTGGCGGCCGCAGAAGGCAAGGCCCTGCCGGGCCAGGCCATGCGCCGGGTTGCCGCACAATGCGCCGCCATGATCTTGTCTCCGCACTCCACTTTCCTGCCCCTGTCGCTGCTGGCCGCGCCGCAGCCCCATGACCCCCAGCCGTTGGTGCTGTACCACGGCCGCTGCGCGGACGGCTTTGCCGCCGCGCTGGCCGCCTGGCGCTTTTACGGCGGGCAGGTGCAATGCCTGGGTCTGTCCCACGGACAGGTGAGCAGCGTGGACGACCTGCCGCCTTTGACGGGCCGTGCCGTCTATGTGCTGGATTTTTCTTTTGCGCCCGAACTGCTGGCCGCCATAGACGCGCGCGCCGCCCGACTGGTGCTGCTGGACCACCACAAAAGCGCCGCCGAGCAACTGGCGGGCTTCACCTGCCGCTGCGGCGGCCTGCACTTTGACATGGGCAAGTCCGGCGCGCGCCTGGCGTGGGAGTTCTTTCACCCCAACGCGCCGCTGCCCGACCTGGTGCGCCACGTGGAAGACCGCGACCTGTGGACGTGGCAGTACCCTGAAACTGCGGGCTACGTGGCGGCGCTGGACATGGAGCCGTTCGACTTCACGCGCTGGCAGCAGATTGCAGACTTTGCGCCCGCCGAAACGGCGGCCTTCGTTGCGCGCGGCCAGGCCATGGACGAAAAGTTTCGCCACCTGGCGCAGGACGTGGCCGGCGGCGCGCAGCCGCTGGTGTTCAACGGCCAGGCCGGGCTGATGGTGAACGCGCCCGGCGCCTTCCACAGCCTGGTGGGCGAGCTGCTGTCGCAGCAAAGCGGCACCTTTGCGCTGATGTGGGCGGTGGCCAAAGACGGGCAGGTCAAGGTCGGCCTGCGCTCGCAGCGTGGCTACGACTGCTCGCCCCTGGCCGTCAGCATGGGCGGCGGCGGCCATGCCCAGGCCTGCGGTTTTCGGCTGGCGCCCGAGCGGCTGCCTGAGCTGCTGTCGGGCGTATTCCAGGCCCACGGGGCTTGCAGGCAATCCTAGTGAAAATAGCCTTCAGCCCTTGTTTTACAAGCGCTGATAGCTATTGAATAAATAGCAGATTCAGCGGTGACGCCGCCGATAGTCCCAGGGCGCCAGCGGCCGCTTTTGTGACCACAGCCCGGTGTGGCTGGCCTGCGCCTGCTGCTGCAGTGCCACCAGTTGCGGATAGCGCCGCGCCTGCGGCGCGTACACCCAGGCCAGGCCCGCGCTGATCTGCGCCGTGCCCACGTCCTGGCCCTGACAGCGCACATGGGCCAGGGTGCGGCCATAGTCGTCGCGGCCCAGGCGGCGCAGGCCGGCCTGCTGGCGAAAGCACAACTGCGCCAGGTTCTGGCGCGCGCGCTGTCCAAAGGCCTGGCGGCTTTCGGGCGCATCGATGGCGGCCACGCGCACGCGCTCCTGGCGCCAGGCGCCGGGGGCGCCGCAGCGCACGGTCAGCGTGTCTCCGTCACTGATGGCAATCACAAGGCAGAGCAAAGCGGCAGAGGCAGACACGGCACGGGGCAGGCAAAAAGGGGCCGCACTATACCCGGCGCAGCGTCGTGAACAACGCGGTGCGCCTTCTTGCGAGCCCATCGGCGCAAGCCGCAGGCACCCCGCAGCGCAGTCCGGCACGCGGCCCCTGTGCTGCCTGAAAAATGGGCAATGTGCTGCAAGCCAGCGCTGGCGCGGCCTGCGCGCAGTTGTTCCGGTGCTTGTCCACAGGGCCGCCCACAGACAGTGGGAATAATCCCGGCCCTCCCGTGGGGCGCAGCCTGGGCACTGCCTGCGCCCCGGTGAACGCCGGGGGCGCACGCGCAATGGCCGACAATCCCCGGTTTTGCCCCGGGCCAGCCGCCCCGTCATCGCAGTGATTCAAGGTTTTGTCGCATCCATCGTCGCGTCGGTCCTGTTTGGTGCCATGTATTACCTGGCGCCCGCGCTGGCCCCGCTGGATGGCGAGCAGATCTTCGGCTGGCGCGTGCTGTTCACCTTGCCTTTCACCACGGCGCTGGTGCTGGGGCGCGGGCAATGGCCGCGTGTGCGCCAACTGGCATTGCGCGCCTGGCGCCAGCCTTTGCTGTTGCTGGGGCTGGCAACCAGCGCAGCGCTGCTGGGCGTGCAGCTGTGGCTGTTTTTGTGGGCGCCGCTGCATGGCCGGGCGCTGCCCGTGTCGCTGGGATACTTTTTGCTGCCGCTGGTGATGGTGCTGGCGGGGCGCGTGCTGTATGCCGAGCGCCTGTCGCGCCTGCAGTGGCTGGCCACGCTGATCGCTGGCGTGGGCGTGGGGCACGAGGTGCTGCGCACGGGTGGCATGTCCTGGGAGACCTGGCTGGTCGCCCTGGGCTACACCGTGTACTTCGTGCTGCGCAGGCGCCTGGACACCGACCATCTGGGCGGCCATTGGCTGGACATGCTGCTGCTGCTGCCCGCGGCACTGTGGTTTGTGCTGCGCGCGCCGTCGTCCGTGCCGCTGGTGCTGGAGCATGCCCACCTGTGGGCTCTGGTGCCGGTGCTGGGCGTGGTGAGTGCCGTGGCGCTGGCGCTGTACATGGCTGCCAGCCGCCTGTTGCCGCTGGGTCTGTTTGGCTTGCTGAGCTATGTGGAGCCCGTGCTGCTGGCGCTGGTGGCGCTGGCGCTGGGCGAAAGCATCGTCCCCGCGCAGTGGCCGACCTACGGGCCTATTTTTGCGGCGGTGGGCTTGCTGGTGCTGGATGGCGCGCTGCGACTGCGTGTGCCGAAAAGTTCGAGTCAAAACGGGCCTTAGCCCTTTTGAATCAAGCGCTATCAGCTCTGTTTTTAATAGCGTTTTTTGGGGCGTTCGCGTGGCATGTCGGTTTGCGCCCAGGCGCCGGGTGCCAGGCCTTGCAGGGTGTAAGGCCCTATGGCTGTGCGCACCAGGCGCAGCGTCGGGTGGCCCACGGCGGCAGTCATGCGGCGCACCTGGCGGTTGCGGCCTTCGCGGATGATGATCTCGATCCAGCTGTCCGGGATGTGCTGGCGCACGCGGATGGGCGGGTCGCGCTCCCACAGTGCGGGTGACGGCTGCAGCCTGCGCACGCGCGCGGGCAGGGTGGGGCCGTCGTTCAGCTGTACGCCCCGGCGCAGGGTCTCCAGGGCGGTGTCGTCCGGCATGCCCTCCACCTGCACCCAGTAGGTCTTTTCCATTTTGTGGCGCGGGTCGCTGATGCGTGCCTGCAACTGGCCATCGTCGGTCAGCAGCAGCAGGCCCTCGCTGTCGGCGTCCAGCCGCCCGGCCACATACACGCCGGGCACGTCGATGAAATCCTTCAGGCCGCGCCAGCGCCCCTCGGGGGTGAACTGGCTCAGCACGCCGTAGGGCTTGTTGAAGCGCAGCAGCCGCGCAGTGCCCGCGCTGGCAGCCGAGGCCGTGCCGGGCGCGGTGGATGCGGGGCCTGCCGCAGGCCGGCGCAGCGCCAGGCGCGGGCGCGGCGGAGGCGGTGATGGTGGCGGCGTGGTCATCCGGGTGCGGTCACGCAGCCAGAAACAGCGCGGGGTCCACCATGGTGCGGTTGAGCATCACGCCCCAGTGCAGGTGCGGGCCGGTCACGCGGCCGGTGGCGCCCACCTTGCAAAAGGCCTCACCTGCGCGCAGCACATCGCCCACCTGGCAATCCATCTGACTCAGGTGGCAGTACATGCTGAGCAGGCCGCCGCCATGGTCTAACCAGACGGTGCCGCCGTTGAAGAAATAGTCGCCCACGTCAATCACCCGGCCGGGCAGTGGCGCGGTGACGGGCGTGCCGGTGGCGGCCGCAATGTCCATGCCGCTGTGCGGGTTGCGCGGCTGGCCGTTGAACACACGCCGCAGCCCGAAGCTGCCCGAGCGCCGCCCCGGCACGGGCTGGCGCATCTGCAGGTCGGTCGGCAGCGGGGTGGAGAAGGTGGCCATCACCTGCTGCTGGTGGGCGCGCTCGCGCTCGTGGCGGGCCAGATCTTCGGGGGCCAGATCCACGGTGCGCGGGGCGACCGTCAGCCGCTGCTCGCTGTACTTCTTGGCGGCCACGCGGTAGTCCATGCGCCGCGCGGGCGCGCCCGCCGCGGCTTGCACGGTCACATGGGCCTCGCCCACCGGCGCGGCCAGCGGTATGCCGACGATGGCCGTCCATTCGATCGGGTCGCCCAGCACCAGCGCGGGGCTGTCGCCCGCGTGCACCACGGGCCGCCCGGGCGCGGGGCCCAGCGACAGTCGGGCCACGCCGCCGGGCACCGGCAGCGCCCGCGGCCAGACATCAGCCACCGCGGTGCGGGCCAGCGCCAGTGGCGCTCCAAGGGTGGGCAGCAGCGATGCGCCCAGCGCTTGCAGCAGCAGACGGCGCCGGTCGGGTAGGGGCAGTGCAGCAGTCACAGGATCAGAACGCGGGCACCACGGCGCCCTTGTATTTGTCCAGGATGAACTTCTTCACCTCGGGCGAGTGCAGCGCCTTCATCAGCTTGGCGATATTGGCGTCCTGGGCGCGGTCGGCGCGGGCAGCCACGATGTTGGTGTAGGGCGAGTCGGCACCTTCGATGAACAGCGCGTCGCTGGTGGGGTTGAGCTTGGCTTCGATGGCGTAGTTGGTGTTGATCAGGGCCATGTCCACATCGGCCAGGGCGCGTGGCAGCAGTGGGGCTTCAAGCTCGCGGAACTTGAGTTTTTTGGGGTTCTTGACCACGTCCAGCGGCGTGGGCGTCAGGCTCTTGGGGTCTTTGAGCTCGATCAGGCCCTGCCTGGCCAGCAGGATGAGCGCCCGGCCGCCGTTGGAAGGGTCGTTGGGGATGGCCACCGTGGCGCCGTCCTTCAGGTCTTTCACGTTCTTGATCTTGCTGGAATAGGCGCCAAAGGGCTCCACATGCACCTTTCCATTGGGCACCATCACCAGGCTGCTCTTGCGATCCTTGTTGTAGCTGTCCAGATAGGGCTGGTGCTGGAAGAAGTTGGCGTCCAGCTGCTTGTCCTCGACGGCGGCGTTGGGCTGCACGTAGTCGCTGAACTCCTTGATCTGTAGATCCAGGCCCTGGGCCTTGAGCTGGGGCTTGATGAAGTTGAGGATCTCGGCGTGCGGCACGGCGGTGGCGGCTACCTTGAGCACGTCTGCGGCATGGGCGCTGATGGCGAGTGTGGCAATGGCCAGGGCGGACAGGGTTTTCTTCAGCATGGTCTTTGTGGTGCGGTTGAACGTGTGTGGGTGCGTGCCGGGGGCGGCCGCATGCTTTATTTGCCGACGGCGGCGCGCGCGGCCTCGGCTTTCAGGCGGGCCTCTTCGGCTTTCTTTTGCAGATCCTGGGCTTCCTTTTCTGCGGCCAGGGCTTCGGCTTCCTTGGCCTTGGCGTCCTTGTCGGGGGTCATGGCACCGGCCAGGGCGTTACCCGCCAGCGATCCTGCCACGGCACCGACGGCGGCCGCGCCCATGGTGCCCATCATCCCCGATCCGCCCGGCGCTGCGGCTGCGGGCGCGGCCGCTGGCGCTGTGGCTGCAGGAGTGGCTGCCGCGCCAGGCGCAGCGGGTGCGGCGGGCGCTTTGGGCGCTGCCGGTGTGGCAGGCGTGGCGGGGGCCGGCGCCTTGCCGATGCGCGCAGGGGCCACGGATTTGCCAAAGCGCTTGGCATGCGCCAGCGAGGGCAGGGCGAGCGATGCGACAGTCAGGGCGATCACGCCAGCGGCGGTGCGAAAAGAAGGGGTCACGGTGTTTTCCTGGGTCAAAAGTGTTCGTGGATCGGTGATCGGGAAGATAAGGCACGGGCCAATCACGCAAACCCAGATGGGGTTTGCGGTGCCGATTCCAAGCACCGTGCGCGCCAGGTGGATGCCAGCGGCCAGCGCAAAAAAGCCCCGGGCGTCCCGGGGCTCTTGTGGGGCTGCGTCTTAATGTTTGGCGTTTTGCAGCAAGAAGTCGAGCACGATTTTCTGCTCATCTTCGGTCAGGCCGGCGCGCTGGAACATGCTGGGCGTGATGCCCTTCCACTGCTGTTCGGTGAACTGGCCCGGCTCGCGCGGGCCGTGGCACACGGTGCAGCGCTGGTAGTAGATTTTTTCGGCGGGCAACATCGAGGCAGTGGCTTTTTCGCGCAGCGCCACGGCACGTTCGAAGCCAAAAAACTTCTCGTCGAACGTGATGTCGCTTTTGACGATCTTGGGCGGATCAAACGCCTTGGTGCCGCCGGGGTCGGCGTCGGTGCATTTGCGTATCGACGCGATGCAGGTATTGGCCGTGGTGGCCTGCGTGAGGCCGCTGGCGCGCCGGCTGGAAGTCAGGAAGTTGACCAGACCGTTGTTGCAGCGGCCCTTGCTGTCGAGCTGCGGCCAGGCGCCTTCGTACAGGCTGACCACGCCCGGCATGATCTTGTCGGACACGCGCGCGCCCACCACCACCGCGCCGCGGTCGTTGTATAGCTCGACCAGGTCGCCGTTGCGGATGTTGTTGCGCTTGGCGTCCTCCACGCTGATGGTCAGCGGTTCACGCGTCTGAACGGCGTAGCGCTTGCGCAGTCGCTCAGAGTTGTTCAGCTGGGAGTGCAGGCGCCAGTAGGGGTGCGGGCTGACCACATGCACCTGCCCCTTGCGCGCGTTGCCCAGGTATTCGCCTGGCTCTTGCCACGTGGGCATGGGCGGCATGTCGGAGATGTTCATCTTGTCGATGATGGCCGAATACATCTCGATCTTGCCGCTGCTGGTGTGCAGCGGGTTCTTGGCCGGGTCGGCGCGGAAGTCGCCGTGGCGCACCCACTTGTGCGCTTCGGGCGGCACCGGAATGCGCGCCATGCCATCGGCCCAGAACTTGTCGAAGGGCGTGTGCCTGGATGCGCTGCTGGCCTCGTAGGCGGCCTTGACGTAGTCCATCTGCGTCTTGCCCTCGGTGAAGGCGTATTCCACGCCGCACAGCGCGGCCAGGCGGCGGAAGATTTCAAAGTCGTCCAGCGCGTCGTGCTGCGGCGCGATGACCTGCTTCATCGCATACACCTTGTCGATGCTGTAGGTGCCGGCAGAGCTGATGTCGTTGCGCTCCAGCGTGGTGGTGGCGCCCAGCACGATGTCGGCCCAGCGCGCCGAGCCATTCCACCAGGGTTCGTGGCAGATGATG
This sequence comes from Diaphorobacter sp., assembly GCF_050251835.1. Taxonomy (NCBI): domain Bacteria; kingdom Pseudomonadati; phylum Pseudomonadota; class Betaproteobacteria; order Burkholderiales; family Comamonadaceae; genus Diaphorobacter; species Diaphorobacter sp. The sequence goes on from NZ_JBFWLZ010000013.1 coordinate 71,038, forward strand.
GTGTCCACGGTCTGGATGGCGCGCGCCAGCTCGTTGAGGTCTTGCTGGTGCGAGAAGGCGTTGTTGCCCGCGTTGTAGATCAGCTTGACGGTGGGGAAGGTGTATTTGCTGCCGTTGTAGGTGAACTCTTTGCCGGGGTTGAGCAGCATCTCGCTGATGCGCGAGGCCGGGCAAATCTTTTTCACCGGGTTGCGCCCCTGCGACAGGCCCGTGGGCGCGGTGCCGCCCGACTGGGCCGTGCCGCCGCCGCCGTAATGCCAGCTGAAGCCCACGCCCTGGCCAGGCAGGCCGATATTGCCCAGCACGCAGGCAAAGTTGACGATGGCCCAGTAAGGCATCTCGCCGTGGTGCGCGCGCTGAATGGCCCACGAGCCGCACAGCTGGGTGCGCCTGGACGCCATCAGTTCGGCCATGGAGCGAATCTTGGCCGCCGGGATGCCGGTGATCCTGGCGGCCCAGGCAGGCGTCTTGGGCGGCGTGCCGTCCTTGCCCTCCAGGTGGGCGCGGTACTTGTCAAAGCCCACCGTGTACTTGTCGATGAACGCCTGGTTGTGCTTGTTCTGGCTGATCAGGTGATAGCTCATGGCCATGAACAGCGCGGTGTCGGTGTTGGGGATGATGCGCACCCACTCCGAGCCCATCTTCTCGTCGGTGGTGGTCACCTGCGGGTTGATGGACATGAACTTGCAGCCGGCCTTCTTGATGGCGTCCCAGCCCGCGTACATCTCGTGGTCGCAGACGGTGTATTCGATGCGGTTGTTCTTGTCGGGGTCGCAACCCACAAACACCACCAGCTCGGTGTTGTCGCGCAGCTGCTCCCAGGCGGTCTGGGCCGAATACACCTCCATGTCGCCGATCGCCATGGGCATGATGATCTGGCCTGCGCCGGCCGAGTAGTCGCCCGTGGTCATGGACGAGCCGCCCAGCAGGTTGAAGAAACGACCCTGCAGCACGTTGGGACGGAAGATGCCCGCGTGCGACCAGCCGCCATACGAGCTGGAGAAGCACCCTTCGTTGCCGTATTTTTCAATGGTGTCCAGGATGGCCTTGGCGGTCAGGCCCAGGGCCGTGTCCCAGCTCACCTGCACCCACTCGTCCTTGCCGCGCAATTCGGGCTTGCTGCTGCCCTTGCGGCCGTTTTGTTCCCATTCCAGGTACGACTTGCGCACCATGGCGCCGGCAATGCGGGTCTTGTCGTAGGTGCGATCGAGCACGCCTTCGGTCAGCATCGCGGTGGGCATCTTGTCGGTGTCCTGCGCTTCGATGTTGACGATGCGGCCCTTTTCCACGGTGGCAATCATGGGCCCGTAGTGGGTAGCATGCGGCACCTTGCCGGTGAAGGACTTCAATGCCGCCAATTGCGTGGCTGCATCCGCCTCGGTGGCGGCCACCGCCTGTGCGATAGGGCTCAGTTTGATGCCGGAGGCTACGGCGCCCAGCATCCCCGCTGCGCCTGCGCCCATCCATTGGCGACGTGTGAAGTTCATGTGACATTCCCCTTAAAAAACATGACGTTCATTAAGCAGTAATTCACAGGGTTCGACAACGTGTGGTAGCGGTTTTTTTATATGGCTTGTGTCAGCTCAAAAAATAAGAATGAAAAGGCTTTCGCGCCCGTCAAAAAAGCGCCAGCAGCTACATT
>NZ_JBFWLZ010000014.1:0-63429 GCF_050251835.1 Diaphorobacter sp.
GGTGGGCTTGCGCGACTGCTCGAATCCGTTGTTTTGATCTGCGGCCATTGCCAGGGTCTGCTGCTTCATCTGCGGATAACGTTTGAGAAGCGACAACGGTGGACCTTGATCAGCATTGCCTTAACGTCTGACCTTGCGCGGGCGACCGCCTGCGCGGCGGTCGGCGGTTCAGGCGGTCGGCTTCAGCGCAGGCCGGCCGATCGACACGTAGCCCAGACCATGCCGGGTCACAGTGGCGGGATCGTACAGGTTGCGGCCGTCGAACACCAGGCGGTCCTTGAGCAACTGCGCCATTTGCTCGAAGTCGGGAACGCGAAAGATTTTCCATTCGGTGACGATGGCCAGCACATCCGCGCCCTGCAGTGCCTCAGCGGGGCTGGCGCACAAGGTCAGGTCGGGGCGCGGGCCGAAGATGCGGTGCGCCTCGTCCATGGCCACCGGGTCGTGCGCGCGCACCTGCGCGCCCGCCGCCCACAGCGCGTGCAGCAGGGTGCGGCTGGGCGCCTCGCGCATGTCGTCGGTCTCGGGCTTGAAGGCCAGGCCCCACACGGCAATGGTCTTGCCCTGCAGGCTGCCGCCGTAGTGGGCAATGATGCGGTCGGCCAGCACCTGGCGCTGGGCATCGTTGCGGCGCTCTACGGCCAGCAACACCTCGGGTGCAAAGCCGATGGACTGCGCGGTGTGGATCAGCGCCTTGACGTCCTTGGGAAAGCAGCTGCCGCCGTAACCCACGCCGGGGTAGATGAAGTGGTAGCCGATGCGCGGGTCGCTGCCAATGCCGCGGCGCACGGCCTCAATGTCGGCTCCCAGCCGTTCGGCCAGGTTGGCCATCTCGTTGATGAAGCTGATCTTGGTGGCCAGCATGGCGTTGGCCGCGTACTTGGTCAGTTCGGCGCTTTTCACGTCCATCAGCACGATGCGGTCGTGGTTGCGGTTGAACGGCGCGTACAGCTCGCGCAGCTGGCGCTCGGCCTGCGGGCTGCTGGTGCCGATGATGATGCGGTCGGGCCGTTTGCAGTCGGCCACCGCCGCGCCTTCCTTGAGGAATTCAGGGTTGGAGACCACCTCGAAGGCGATGTCGGCGCCGCGCCCTGCCAGCACCGCACGCACCGTGTCGGCCACCTTGTCGGCGGTGCCCACCGGCACGGTGGACTTGTTGACGATGATCTTGGGCGCGGCCATGTGCGTGGCAATGGTGCGCGCCACGGCCAGCACATGCTGCAGGTCGGCGCTGCCGTCTTCGTCCGGCGGCGTGCCGACGGCCAGGAAGATCAGCGCGCCGTGGGCCACGCCTTGTGCGGCGTCGGTGGTGAAGCGCAGGCGCCCGGCGGCCTGGTTGGCCTGCACCATGGGTTGCAGCCCCGGCTCGTGGATGGGCACCTGCCCGGCCTGCAGCGCGGCCACCTTGGACTGGTCGATGTCAACGCACACCACGTCGTGGCCTACGTCGGCCAGTACCGCGCCCTGTACCAGACCGACGTAGCCGGTGCCAAAAACTGTGACTTTCATGGCTTGTAGAAATCCTTGTACCAGTGGACGAAGTGCGCCACGCCTTCCTGCACGGGCGTGGCCGGCGCAAAACCGGTCCACGCCGCCAGGGCCGACGTGTCGGCGGCCGTGCTGTGCATGTCGCCGGGCTGTATCGGCATCATGTTCTTGCGCGCCGTGATGCCCAGGGCCGACTCCAGCGCGGTGATGTAGTCCATCAGCACCGTGGGGGTGCTGTTGCCGATGTTGAAGATGCGATACGGCGCGCTGCTGGTGCCGGGGTGGGGCACCAGCGGGTCGTGGTCGGCAGCCGGGGTGGCGGGCTTGTCCAGCACGCGCAGCACGCCCTCCACGATGTCGTCGATGTAGGTGAAGTCACGCACCAGCTGGCCCTGGCCGTACACGTCGATGGGCTCGCCCGCCAGCATGGCGCGTGTGAACTTGAACAGCGCCATGTCTGGCCGCCCCCAGGGGCCGTACACCGTGAAAAAGCGCAGGCCGGTGGTGGGCAGGCCGTACAGGTGGGCGTAGCTGTGGGCCATCACCTCGTTGGCTTTCTTGGTGGCGGCGTAGTAGCTGATGGGGTGATCCACCGCGTCGCGCTCGCTGTAGGGCAGTCGGGCATTGCCGCCATAGACGCTGGAGCTGCTGGCAAACACCAGGTGCGCCACCTGCTGCGCGCGGCAGCCCTGCAGGATGTTGCCAAAGCCCAGCAGGTTGGAGTCGGTGTAGTCGTCGGGCTGGTCGATGGAGTAGCGCACGCCTGCCTGCGCCGCCAGGTGCAGCACGCGGGTGGGGCGCACGCGTTCAAACAGCGCGCGCATGGCCTGCCTGTCGGCCACGTCGGTGCGCTCGAAGGTGAAACCGGGGTGCTGCAGCAGACGCGCCAGGCGTGCTTCTTTCAGGCTGACCTCGTAATAGGCGTTGAGGTTGTCTATGCCCACCACCTGCTCGCCGCGCGCCAGCAGCGCCTGCGCGCAGTGCATTCCGATGAAGCCGGCGCAGCCGGTGACCAGGGTGACGCTCATGGTTGCCTTTGCGGGGGTTGCCAGATGTATTCGTAGTGCGCGGGGGGCGTGCCTTCGCGCACCATGCGAAATGGTAGCCGGATGGACTGTACCGGCTGCGGCGCAATGCCTGCCTGCGCCTTGGTCCACCAGTCGGGCTCCACGCGGTCGGTGCGCGAGATGAGCAGCATGCCGGCGCCGGCACGCTGGCTGCGCGCGGCGTGGCCGGCCACGCAGGTGGCCACGTCTTCTTCGGCTGATGTGCAGGCATCCACCGGGGCATCGGGAAAGCGCAGACGCAGCATGCCGGCCATCATGTGATCCGCCGCGATGATGGGGCTGGTACCGTCGTACCCGGCCTGGCGCAGTGCGTCGGCCAGCTGCAGGGCGGGGTGGTTCAGCTCGTCCACATCGCCGCGCAGGCCGCTGATCCAGGGCCTGGCGCCGGCCGCGATGAGGATGGCCACCGCCACCACTGCAATGGCGGCGCTGTAGCGCCCGCCGCGCGCGTGGCGCTGCAGCTCGGGGCGCGCCGCAAAGGCCGCCAGGGGCAGCACGCACAGCAGCGGCACCACCCAGCGCCCCTTGAAGCTGCTGACCCCCGCAAACACCACCATGCCCAGCAGCGCCAGCATGACCAGCAGCAGGTAGCGCATGAACACCCGGTGCATGGGCGCGGACGCGGGCGCCAGCGGCGGGCGCCACCAGGCCGAGCGAAAAGCCCACAGCGCAATCAACGCCCACAGCGCCACGGTGCCCGCCACGCCCTGGCCCAGCATCTGCCCCAGGCCGCTGACCATGCTGCCTTGCGGCTGAATGTTCATCTTGCCGATGGTCTCAGCCGTGGCTTCGGCCAGGTGCGATGCCAGCCAGACGGCATGCGGCAGCACCACGGCCAGCCCCACCACGGGCGCCCACCACCAGCCGGGCGACAGCAGCGCGCGGCGGGTCTCTGGCACGGACAGCGCCGCCACCAGCATGGCGGCGGCCACGAGCGCAAAGCTGTACTTGGCCAGCAGCCCGCAGCCGCACACCAGCCCCAGCAGGGCAAAGTCGCGCTGGCGGGGCTGGCGGGCGATGCGCAGCAGCAGCCACCAGGCGCCGCAGGTCATGGCCGTGACCAGGATGGTGTGGGTCTGGTCGCGCACCGAGGCCCAGCCCAGCGGCGGCAGCAGCAGCATGCCGGCCGATGCCCAGAACGCGCCGCGCTCGTCCAGCAGCTCGCGCCCGGCCAGGTACATCAGCGCAAAAGCCAGCGCCAGCAGCGAATGTTTGAGCGCCGACAGCGCCAGCACGCTGGGCCCCAGCACTTGGTTGGCCAGCCACTGCAGCCAGGTGTAGAGCGGCGGCTGCGCGCCATAGCCCAGCGCCAGCTGCTGCGACCACAGCATCTGTTCGGCCTCGTCCCACTTCAGTGCGGGCGACACGGCTACCCGCACCGCCACATGGGCCAGTGCCATGGCCAGCAGCCAATACAGCGGGTGGGCGGACGGCAGGCGCGAGGCAGGCGCGCTGGGCAACGGGGAGCTATTCATGGACAGGCAGCAGGTGGCAGGCGTTGCCAGGCGCTTCGCAGCGTGGCGGGGTGGTTGCGGCAACGGCGCAAGGCACAATCGGGGCCGCCGATTATCCCGCCACATTCTGCTCCATCCATGACCACCGCCCGAACCGCTGCGCCCGATGTTTCCATCGTGGTGCCCATCTACAACGAGGTCGAAAACCTGCCCGATCTGGTCGAGCGCATCGCCCAGGCGATGGCGGCGCAGCCGCTCAGTTTCGAGCTGCTGGCCGTGGACGACGGATCCAAAGACGGCAGCGCCGACCGCCTGCGCGAGCTGGCCGCCACCCGCCCCTGGCTGCGCCCGGTGTTCCTGGCGCGCAACTACGGCCAGTCCAGCGCGCTGCAGGCCGGCTTTGACCGCGTGCGCGGCCGCTATGTGGTGACGCTGGACGCCGACCTGCAAAACGAGCCCGGCGACATCCCGCTGCTGCTGCAGCGCCTGGAGAGCGACCCCGGCGTGGACATGGTCAGTGGCTGGCGCAAGGACCGCCAGGATGCCGAGCTGTCGCGCAAGCTGCCCTCGCGCATTGCCAACAAGCTCATTTCCAACGCCACCGGTGTGCACCTGCACGACTACGGCTGCGCGCTCAAGGCCTACCGCCGCCCCATCATCGACCGCATCCGCCTGTATGGCGAGCTGCACCGCTTCATTCCCTCGCTGGCCAAGGAGGCCGGCGCGCGCATCACCGAAGTGCCGGTGCGCCACCATGCGCGTACGCGCGGTGTCTCCAAGTACGGCATCGACCGCACTTTCCGCGTCATCCTCGATCTGATCCTGATGGTGTTTCTGATGCGCTACCGCCAGCGCCCGCTGCACGCCTTTGGCGGGCTGGGGCTGTGGATGGCCGCGCCCGGCGCGCTGATCCTGACATGGCTGCTGGTGCAAAAGCTGATGGGCGAGGACATCGGCGGGCGCCCGCTGCTGATGGCCGGCATGATGCTGGTGCTGATTGGCGCGCAGTTCATCGCCGCCGGGCTCATTGGCGAGCTGCTCACCCGCATCTACCACGAGGCTGGCGGCGCGCCGCAGTTCCATGCGCAGGAGTATGTGGTGGAAGATGAGTCAAAACAGCCCGCAGCGATTGATTTGCAAGCGCAAGCAGCTACACAAAAAATAGCGTGAAACGCGCTCGCAAGGCCTTGATCCGCGGCCTGCTGGGCCTGGCGCTGCTGGTTGTCGTGCTGGTGCTGGCCGACCCCGCGCGTGTGGCCAGCCAGTTGCGGCAGGCGCAACCGGGCTGGCTGCTGGCGGGGCTGGCGGCGGCCATTGCGTCCAACCTGGTGTCGGCCCTGCGCTGGCGCGCGCTGGCGCATTGGCTGGGCGCGCCGGTGGCCGCGCGCGACGCCTGCCGCTGGTACTTCCAGGCGATCGGGCTGAATGCGCTGCTGCCCGGCGCCGTGGTGGGCGGTGACCTGTACCGCGCCGTGGTGTTGCGCCGCGCCAGCCATGCAACGGCGGCGGCCCTGGCCCCCGGCTGGTCCGTGGTACTGGACCGCGCCAGCGGCCTGTGGATGTTGTGCGCCATCGGCGGCCTGGGCGCCGCGGCCTGCGCTGGCGTGCTGGCGCCCTGGCTGCGGCTGCCTGCCGGCGCCTTTGCCGCGCTGATGCTGGCGGGCACGCTGCTGTGGCTGGCGCTGCCCTGGGCGTTGCCCTGGCTGCTGGCGCGCAGCCGCGGCGGCTGGCTGGCGCCGTTGCGCGCAGCGGCGGCGCGGCCTGACTGGCGCCGTCAACTGGTCTGGCAGGCGCTGGCATCGGCCGCGGTGCAGGTGCTGTCGGCGCTGGCGCTGGCCTGTGGCGGCCTGGCGCTGGGCGTGGCGCTGCCTGCCGCGGTATGGGCCTGGGCGATTGCGCCGGTGTTCCTGATGGCGGCGCTGCCCGTCAGCGTGGGCGGCTGGGGCACGCGCGAGGCCGCCGCCGTGGCTGCGCTGGCGCCTTTTGCCGTGGCGGCGCCCGCCGCCGTGGGCGTGGGCGTGATCTATGGCGTGTACGGCCTGGCACAGGGCGCGCTAGGCGCGCTGGCATTTGGCCTGCCGCGCGGCGCGGACGGGCAGGCCGCCGGCAATGATCAGTACTGATTTGATAGCTGCCAGCGCTTGATAGGCAAGCGCTGTAGGCCGATTTGGCTTAAACCCCTGCCAGCGTCTTGAACGTGTTGAGCACCGCAGGCCCGTTGAACGGCTTGACGATCCAGCCGCGAATGCCTGCGGCCTTGCCGCGTTCCTTCATGGCGGGCGAGTTCTCGGTGGTCAGCATGACGATGTTCACGCTGGTGTTGCGCAGCTCGCCGCGCACTTTCTCGGCCATGGTCAGGCCGTCCATGTTGGGCATGTTCACGTCGCACACGATCAGCTTGATGCCGGGGTCCTGGCGCAGTTTGGCCAGTCCGTCCATGCCATCGACGGCCAGGGCCACCTTGAAGCCGTTTTTGGTGAGAAAGTCGCCGAGTTCGTTGCGCACGGTGCTCGAATCATCGACAACGAGTACGTTTGCCATGTCAGTCCTTGGGTGTGGTTGGTTGCGGGCGCAAGCCCGCGCGGTCAGAAAAGTTCCAGCTCGCCGGCGCCCACGGCGGGCTCCTGGGCGTGCCAGTCAAAGTCCATGGGTTCGTAGGCCCGCACGCACAGCGAGGCGTGCAGCCGCAGATCAGGCGCCAGGTCGATGCGCAAGTGCTGCAGGTGCTGCGCGCCCAGCCGCTGCATGTGCGGCAGGCTGCGGATGTCCAGAATCTGCGGTGTGGACAGGCCCAGGCCGTTGTAGAACGCGCCCAGCTCGCGGTTGATGGCGCCGCAGCACATGTTGCCCGCCTCGCACACTGCGTCGATGAAGTCCTGGTGCGTCATCGCATCGGGCGAGCGCTGGCCCAGCTGCGCCATGTGGGCTTTGAGCTGCGGCGATTCGTCGAAATGCAGCGCGGTGATGATGCGGAACGTGTACGACGCAATCGACAGCACCACCATGCGCGTGGCGTGTTGGCGCGCGGGCAGCTCGGCTGTGGCGATGTCGGCGTCCGGCGCGTCGGCCGCAATGCCGTGGCGCAGGCCCAGCACCATCATGCGGTCCAGGCTGGCGCGGGCGCGGTCTGTGATGTGAGGAGTCTGGCTCATGCCTGCAGCGCTGCCTGTACCTTGCGGTTGGTGATCTCCAGGCCCGTGGCGGCGTTGATGACCATCTTGCCGCCAGCCTGCATGTCCTGGAACACCGTGGTGGCGATCAGGTCGTTCTGGTAGAGGTTGTCGCGGTAGTGTTTGGACAGCGTCTCGGCGCGCACGGACAGCGTGCGCATCTCGTTGGCCACCACGGCAAAGCCCTGGCCGGTGCTGCCGGCGCGCGCGGCCTCGATCGAGGCGTTGAGCGCCACGATGATCATCTGCGACACGATGCGCGCAAATTCATCGTTCTTCTCGTGCATGTCCTTGTTGTGGGCGACCAGCTGGCTCATGTCGGCATGCCAGCGATCAAAGGTCTTGCTGATGCCCTGTAGCTCGGCCAGCGATGCCGACAGCGCGTTGGTGTGCGTCAGGGCTCCGTTCACCAGGCTTTGTGTTTTGGCCTGCGCGCTGAATTCCAGCGACTGCAGCTCCATCGGCAGGCGCTGCTGCTCTTGCTCGATCTGCTGGCGCGCCTGCTGCAGCTCGTGCTGCAGCAGCTCAACCTGCGCCTGCAGCTGCTGATGCGCGGCCAGCAGCTCAGGGTCTTGCTTTGGTGCGGCAGGCGGTGTTGCCAGCCGGCGCTGCAGGCGGCTGATCCACCAGCCCAGTACCAGGGCGCACGCCGCGGCGCCGCCCGCAAATGACAAAAAGAGTTCCATGTGATGGCTGTCTGCAGGCTTCAGGCCTGCGTGCGCAGCGCAAAGTGCGCCGGCAGGTGAATCAGGATGTCAAAGGCGCGGTGGGCGCCGGCCGATGCGGCGCCGCGCAGGCGCAGTGCCACATCGCCGCCGTGGGCTGCCACAAAGGCCTTGACCGCGTCCATGCCCACGCCGCGGCCCGACACTGCGGTGACGGCCGACGCGGTGGAAAAGCCCGGCTCGAAGATGAGTTGTGCCAGTGCCTCGTCGTCATGCCCGTGGTGCTCCTCGATCAGGCCAGCCTCGACGGCCTTGGCGCGGATGCGCTCCAGGTTCAGGCCGCGGCCGTCGTCGGCCATGCGCAGCTGCAGCGTTTCGGGGTGCAGGGTCATGTCGATGACGATACGGCCGGCCGCAGGTTTGCCCTCGCGCACGCGGGCTTCGGATTCTTCGATGCCGTGGTCCATCGCATTGCGCAGCAGGTGCGTGAACACATTGCGCAGCGTGCCTGCCACTTCGTGGTGCAGGGCGATGCCGGCGTCGTCAATGTGCACCGAAGGGGTTTCCTTGTTCAGGTCGGCAGCAAGAGACGGCAGGGAGGCGATGGCACCGCTCAGTGTGTCCGTCAGGCGCACGCTGGCGCCCAGTTGCAGCGCGTGGGCGACTTCGGCGGTGGCCGCCTGCAGCGTTGGCGCTTCGCCCGACTGGACGGCCTCCCGCAGGCGCGTGGCCAGCGCCTGCAGCTGGGCGGGCTCCATTGCTGCGTTGCTGGCGCCGGCGGCGGTATCCGTGCCAGCGCCGCGTCCGCGCAGTTTGGTGGATTCGATGGTCTGGTAGCGCTGCAGCATGTCCCGCGTGGCGGCCAGATCGGCCAGCAGGGCGGGGGTGTCCCAGGCAGCGGGGTCCTGGCGTAGCGCGTCGTAGCGTTGCTCGGCAACGTGTGCCACGTCAGACAGCCGCAGCATGCCGTAGGTGCGCGCGTTGCCCTTGAGGGTGTGCATGTTGCGAAACAGCTCGGTGACCACGGCCGTGCGGGCGTCGGGCTGGTCTGCGGCACTGCGCACCAGGCGCTCGTTGGTTTCGATGAAGTCCGCAGCGCTGTCTGCGAAGGCCTCGAACTTGAGGTGATCCACGGCGACGATCTCGCCGATGATGGCCAGCTCTTCCTGCTGCTGCTGTGCGGCATGTGCCAGCTGGCGCAGCTCGGTCACGTCACGAATGCACAGCAGCAGCCGTGCGATGGTGCCGTGCTCGTCGGTGATGGGCGACCAGCTCAGCTCCCAGGTGCGGATGCCGCCATCGGGTTGCTGGCGCAGGATTTCGCGCGGCAACAGGTGGGCGTTGAAGTCGAAGTTCATCCCGTCTTCGCCAATGCACGCGTCAATGGCGGTCAGCGCCTGGTCCGTGGCGTCGGCGCCCAGGGTGGCACCCGCGAAGACCACCTCGCTGACCGGGCGGCCGGCGATGTCGCGTGTGTCCAGCAGCGTGGCCAGGTGGTCCGAGAACTCGGGGTGAATGCGCCCGCCCGCCTCCAGGGTCAGGATGCCCTGCGGGATGTATTGCAGCATGGCATGGATGTCGGCGCTTTTCTGGCGCACCAGCTCGCTGCTTTCCTGGATTTTCTCGATCATGGCGTTGAAGGCCATGATGGACTTGCCGATCTCGTCGTTGCGCGTCACGGGCACGCGGTGCGTGAAGTCCTGGCTGGTGGCAATGGCGGTCATCTTGGCCTCCATCTCGCCGATGGGGTGGATGATCTGCCGGTACAGCAGCAGGCCGATGAACGCGAGGCCTAGCACTGAAGCCACGGTGACGATGGCCAGCGTGGCGCTGGCGTTTGTCAGGTTCTGGTTGAGCGTGTCGATGGCCTGGTCCTTGCTACGGCGCTTTTCCAGCTGCACGGCGTCGATCAGCAGGCCCTGCTCGCGCAGGTATTGATCCACGGTGGCCGCCATGGTGGCCTCGGCGGCCTCTTGCTGGCCGGCGAGCTTGAACCGGGCGGTGTCGTCAATGGACGCAAAGTAGTTGTCCAGGCTTTGCTGCGCTTCTTGAATCAGGCCGCGCTGCGCCTGGCTGTCGGCCTGTTTCAGCTGCATCGCCAGAGCGTCCTGCAGTGTGGTCTTGCGCGCGACGAGCTCCCCATGCAGTTGCTGGGCGGTGGCCGCGTCGGGCGCGCTGAGCATCGAGAGGGTGGCGATCTGGATATCCTTGAGCTGCCCCATCAGTTCCACTGACTGAATGGTGCTGGGCACCACCCCTTCGGTCACTGACTTGACCTCTTTGGCACCCAGGTATGAGTGGTAGAGCGCGTAACCGCCAATGCCGCCCAGCGCCGCGAAGGTGAGGGCGATGAGCAACACAATACGTTGCCGTACAGTCATGGGTGAAACCCTAAATGTTAACAATTTGATGCAAATTGTTTGGCAATGAGGTTTCATTTTCGTGACGAGTCCTGATTTTCAGGGCGGTCTTGCCGCCGGTGGCACTGCGTCAGTCGTGCTCGGGCGGGGTGTCGGGCAGGTGTTTGAGTGCCAGCGCCCGCTCGTAAAGCGCATTGCGCGGCGCGCCAGTGATGTCGGCCGCAAGCCTCACTGCGGTTTTGGTGGGCAGCTCGGCCAACAGCAGGCGCAGCACTCGCTGTGAGGCGGCGCCGTCCTGCGCTTGGGCAGCGGCGGGATGGATCAGCACGACGAACTCGCCCTTGACACGCTGGGGCGCAGCCTGCAGCCAGGCGGTAACGTCCTGGGCGGCGTGCTCGGTGACTTCCTCGAACTGTTTGGTGAGCTCGCGCGCCAGCGTCACGCGCCGCTCGCCCAGCACCGCCAGGGCGCCTCCCAGCTCCTGGATGCGGTGGGGCGCCTCCAGCAGCACCACGCAGCGCGGCTCAGCGGCCAGTTGCTGCACGGCAGCCGCGCGTTCCGCGCTTTTGGTGGGCAGGAAGCCGGCGAACACAAAGCCGCTGGCGCCAGGCGCATGGGCGACTGCGCCGGTCACGCTCAGGGCGCTGGTCACGCTGCTGGCGCCGGGCAGCGGAATGCAGCGCAGGCCTGCCGCCTGCACCGCGGCGACCAGGCGCGCGCCGGGGTCGCTCACGCCGGGCGTTCCCGCATCGCTGGCGTAGGCGACACGCTCGCCCGCCTGCAGGCGTTGCACCACGGTCTGCGCCGCCTGCGCTTCGTTGTGCTGGTGCACCGCCAGCAGGCGATCGGACGGCTTGTCGATGCCATAGGCGCGCAGCAGCGACTGCGTGTGGCGCGTGTCTTCGCAGGCAATGGTGTCAGCCAGTTGCAGCACGTGCAGGGCCCGTAGCGTGATGTCGGCCAGGTTGCCGATGGGCGTGGCCACTACGTACAAGGCGCCCTGGGGATAATGCTGCGCTGCCGCCGCATCGCGCGCGGCAGACAGGGCATTGGCAAAGGATGCGCTCAATGGGTTTCCTCGGCAAAAAAGACAACAGCAGTGCGCCCGTGCGCACCACGCGCGCCGCGGGCCAGGCGGCAGAAGATCAGGCACTGGCCCATCTGGCGGCTGCGGGGCTGGTGCTGGTGGAGCGCAATTATCGGACGCCTGGGCGTGGCGGCGGGGAGATCGACCTCGTCATGCGCGAGCGCGGCGGCACGCTGGTGTTCGTGGAGGTGCGCAGCCGCCGCGGCGCGGGCTTTGGCGGCGCCGGGGGCAGCATTGGCGCCACCAAGCAGCGGCGCATCATCCTGGCGGCGCGGCACTATCTGATGCGCTGGCCAGCGCCGCCGCCGTGCCGCTTTGATGCGGTGCTGATCGAAGATGGCCGCGTGCAATGGCTGCGTGGCGCCTTCGATGCGACGTAGCAGCCACGGCAAGTCACAGCACGCCCGCCGCGGCCTACGGTTTGCTACAGAAAATGCAACACCGGCAGGTATCATCCACGGCCCATGCTTGAGCAACGCATCCAACAGCATTTCATCGACAGCGCAGACCTGAAGTACCAGGCGGCGCAGGCCCTCAGCCACCCCATCAGCGCCGCCGTGCAGGCCGTTCTGGCCTGCGTGACCAGCGGCGCCAAAGTGCTTGCCTGCGGCAGCGGCCCGTGTGCGGCACTGGCGCAGCAGTTTGCCGCTTTCTGCGTGGCAGGCTTTGAGCGCGATCGCCCCGAGCTGGCCGCCCTGGCCCTGACGCCGGACGCAGCGTGGCTGGCTTCTTCCTCGGCCGTTGGCGACAGCGGTGCGCTGGCGCGGCAGGTGCGCGCGCTGGGTCAGGCGGGCGACCTGCTGCTGATCATTACCGTCGGTGGCAATGAGCCCGCCCTGCTGCAGGCCGTACAGGCGGCCCACGAGCGCGACATGACCGTAGTGGCCCTCACGGGGCGCGACGGCGGCGCATTGGCGGCGCTGCTGCGCGAGACCGATGTGCACATCGGTGTGCCGCATGACCGCGCTGCCCGCGTGCGCGAGGTGCATGCCCTGGTGCTGCACTGCCTGTGCGACGGTGTGGATGCCCAGTTACTTGGAGAACAGGAACCCCCTCTATGAAAAATTCTCTGTTGCGACTCTCTTGTGCAGTGCTGGCAGCCGCCGCGCTGGCGGGCAGTCTGGTGGGCTGCGCACCGCTGCTCATCGGCGGTGGCGCCGTGGTGGGATCGATGATGGCCACCGACCGGCGCACGACGGGCACACAGGTCGAGGACGAGGGCATCGAGCTGCGCACCGCCAACCGTATCCGCGAGGCCCTGGGCGATCGCGTGCACGTCAACGTCACCAGCTACAACCGCCAGGTTTTGCTGACCGGCGAAGCGCCGACGGCCGCCGATGTGCAGCAGGTCGAGCAGATCGCGCTGGGCGTGGACAACGTGCGCTCGGTGGTCAACGACCTGGGCGTCATGCCCCATTCGTCGCTGGGGCAGCGCTCGCGCGACACCCTCATCTCGACCAAGGTGCGGGCCAGCCTGGTGGATGCCAAAGACCTGTCGGCCAACTGGTTCAAGGTGGTGACCGAGCGCAACGTGGTCTATCTGATGGGCATCGTCACCCCGCGCGAGGCCAAGCGATCTGCCGAGATTGCGCGCGGCGTGGACGGTGTGCGCAAGGTGGTGCGCGTGTTCGAGGTCATCAGCGAGGATGAGCTGACCCGCAAGGCCGCCCAGACGGCGGCACCCGTGTCGCAAGACCCTGCCGTCAAGCCCTGACGCTGCCCGCCACCATGGCGTCAGGCTTTGCCGGGTTTGCCGGGCGCCAGCCGCGTGATCAGGCTGGAGGTGTCCCAGCGGCCGCCGCCCGCTTGCTGCACGTCGGCATAAAACTGATCCACCAGCGCCGTCACCGGCAGCCGCGCGCCATTGCGATTGGCTTCCTGCAGCACCAGCCCCAGGTCTTTGCGCATCCAGTCCACGGCAAAGCCGAAGTCAAAGCGTCCCTGCACCATGGTCTTGCCGCGGTTGTCCAGCTGCCAGCTTTGGGCGGCGCCCTTGCCAATCACGTCAAGCACCAGCGGCATGTCCAGGCCGGCATGCTGGCCGAAGGCAACGGCCTCCGCCAGCCCCTGCACCAGCCCGGCAATGCAAATCTGGTTGACCATCTTGGCCAGCTGGCCGGCGCCGCTGTCGCCAATGCGCGTGAAGGCGCGCGAAAACGCCATGGCCGTGGTCCGCACGGCATCGAAAGCCGCCTGGTCGCCGCCACACATCACCGTCAACTGGCCGTTCTGGGCGCCTGCCTGACCGCCGGAGACGGGCGCGTCGATGAAGTGCAGGCCCAGCGTGCGCGCCGCGCCATACAGCTCGCGCGCCACCGCGGCAGAGGCCGTTGTGTGATCGACAAAGATGGCGCCCGGCAGCATGCCGGCAAAGGCGCCGTCTGCCCCCAGCACCACGGAGCGCAGATCGTCGTCGTTGCCCACGCAGCAAAAGACGATGTCGGCGCCCAGGGCAGCCTCGCGCGGGGTTGCTGCGCTCTTGACGGTGCTGGCGTCCTTGAAATCTGCGCACCACGCTTGTGATTTCGTAGCGGTGCGGTTATAGACGGTAACCGAATGGCCGGCACAGGCCAGGTGGCCCGCCATGGGGTAGCCCATGACGCCCAGACCCAGAAAGGTCACGCGACGTGCGGGTGTCGGCTCGTAAGTGCGCGGATTGATGCTGCTGCTCATGTGCGGGATTCCATCGGAAAACAAGCCCGCTGCCGGGGGCGGCAGGGCGGGCGGGACTTTGGGGGGTAGAAGCCGGCAGGCAGGCGCCGGTCAGACAATGGCGAAGTGCTCGGTGCCAGAGGCCAGATCGGTGGTCTTGGCGCGCTGGCTGCTCAGCTTGATCTGCAGGCGCAAATCGTTCACCGAGTCGGCATTACGCAGGGCGTCTTCGTAGCTGATCATGTTGGCCTCAAACAGGTCGAACAGCGCCTGGTCGAAGGTCTGCATGCCCAGGTTGCGGCTCTTTTTCATGATCTCTTTGATCTCTGGCACCTCGCCCTTGAAGATCAGGTCGGCGATCAGGGGGGTGTTGAGCATCACCTCGACGGCCGCGCAGCGGCCCTTGCCGTCCTGCTTGGGAATCAGTCGCTGCGACACCATTGCCTTGAGGTTCAGCGACAGGTCCATTAGCAGCTGGGCGCGGCGTTCTTCCGGGAAGAAGTTGATGATGCGGTCCAGCGCCTGGTTGGCACTGTTGGCGTGCAGCGTGGCCAGGCACAGGTGACCGGTTTCGGCGAAGGCCACGGCATGCTCCATGGTCTCGCGGTCGCGGATCTCACCCATCAAAATCACGTCGGGTGCCTGGCGCAGGGTGTTCTTCAGGGCGGCTTCCCAGCTCTCGGTGTCCAGGCCTACCTCGCGCTGGGTCACCACGCAGTTCTTGTGCGGGTGTACGAACTCGATGGGGTCTTCGACGGTGATGATGTGGCCAAAGGAGTTCTCATTGCGCCAGTCCACCATGGCCGCCAGCGTGGTGGACTTGCCCGAGCCCGTGGCGCCCACCATGATGCACAGCCCGCGCTTGGTCATGGTGATTTCTTTGAGCACCTGGGGCAGGCCCAGCCCGTCAATGGTAGGTAGCGACAACGGAATGGTGCGCAGCACCAGACCCACGCGCCCCTGCTGGATGAACGCGTTGACGCGAAAACGCCCCACGCCGGAAGGCGCGATGGCGAAGTTGCATTCTTTGGTGCGTTCGAAATCCGCCACCTGCTTGTCGCTCATGATGGAGCGCGCCAGGGTGATCGTGTGATTGGGCGTCAGCGGCTGGGGCGACACTTTGGTCACCTTGCCATCGACCTTGATCGCGGGCGGGAAGTCGGCCGTGATGAAAAGATCGCTGCCGCCGCGGCTGACCATCAGCTTGAGCAGATCGTTGATGAATTTGCTCGCCTGATCACGTTCCATGGCTATACCTTCCTGGGGCTTTCCGTTGATGTAGTACCTGGCGGCTCACAGCTGGCTCTCGCTCAGGCGGGCGCTGACGGCGCGCAGCCGCAGCGACAGTTTTCGCGCCAGCAGCGCCACAAGGCTGGCTGCCAGCTGCGGGTCTTGGGACATCATCTCGTCCAGGGCCTCGGCGCGCAACACCGCCACCTCGCAGTCGGTCAGCGAAGTGCAGGCGGAAAAGCGAGCGCCGCTGTCCAGAAGCGACATTTCGCCGATGAAGTCGCCGGGCCGGGTTTCGGCCAGGCGCAGGTGCTCGCCCCAGGGCTGAATGCGGTCCACTGCGATGGTGCCCGTCAGCAGCACCACCATGAAGTTGCTGTACTCGCCCTGCCGAATGACGTCCCGGTTGGGAGCAATGGCCGCAAACTCGAAAAAGCGCTCCATGCGCTCTACAGCGTCCTGTTGCATGTGCGCCATGTATTTGTCTTTGGCCCACAGCGCCTGCAGCAGCTTGCCGCCGCGGCTTTTGGGCAGGCGCTTGGCGCCCACTTCCACCGCGCGCGCCTCCCAGGGAATGATCTGCGATGGATCCACCCCCTGGCTGGCGAACGCCGAGGTGAAGAACACCGAGTCATGGCCTTCGTCGCCGGTTTTCTGGCTCTTGGACTTGAGCAGTCCGAGAATTCCCTTCATGTTGAGTCTCCGTTGCATGCGGCTGCCATGTGGATGAGCCGCAGGCTGTGGGCATGACCTGCGCCCCGCGAACGATCAGCCGGGGAAATTCTCCGGAATCTTGGCCTTGCTGCGGGCTTCGGCTGCGGTGATGACGTTGCGGCGCACCAGATCCGCCAGATTTTGATCCAGCGTCTGCATGCCCACGCTGTTGCCGGTCTGGATGGTGGAGTACATCTGCGCCACCTTGGCCTCGCGGATCAGGTTGCGGATGGCGCTGGTGCCGAGCATGATCTCGTGCGCGGCCACGCGGCCCGAGCCGTCCTTGAGCTTGCACAGCGTCTGCGAGATGACGGCCTGCAGTGACTCGGACAGCATGGCGCGCACCATCTCCTTTTCTTCGGCCGGGAACACGTCGATCACGCGGTCGATGGTCTTGGCAGCGCTGGAGGTGTGCAGCGTGCCAAAAACCAGGTGACCGGTTTCGGCGGCCGTCATGGCCAGGCGGATGGTCTCCAGGTCGCGCATTTCACCCACCAGGATGGCGTCGGGGTCTTCGCGCAGGGCAGAGCGCAGGGCTGCCGAGAACGACAGCGTCATGGGTCCCACCTCGCGCTGGTTGATCAGGCATTTCTTGGACTCATGCACGAATTCGATGGGGTCTTCGATGGTCAGGATGTGACCGTACTCGCTTTCGTTGAGGTGGTTCACCATGGCCGCCAGCGTGGTGGACTTGCCCGAACCCGTGGGGCCGGTCACCAGCACCAGGCCACGCGGCTTGAGCGCCAGGTCGGCGAAGATCTTGGGCGCGTTGAGCTGCTCCAGCGTCAGGATCTTGCTGGGAATGGTACGGAACACCGCGGCCGCTCCGCGGTTCTGATTGAAGGCGTTGACACGAAAACGCGCCAGGCCGTCGATCTCGAAGGAAAAGTCCACCTCCAGAAATTCTTCGTAGGCCTTGCGCTGGGCGTCGCTCATGATGTCGTACACCATGGCATGCACCGTCTTGTGGTCCAGCGCATCGACATTGATGCGCCGCACATCCCCATGAACACGGATCATCGGCGGCAGCCCGGCGGACAGGTGCAGGTCGGATGCCTTGTTCTTCACGCTGAAGGCCAGCAGTTGGGTGATGTCCACGAGATCCCTCTCATCGTTTGATACGCTTCGGGCTTGCATTATGACGACGATTAATTGCAACCTCCAGCAGGTGCGGGCGCGCATCGCGCAGGCCTGCGCCGCCGCCGGCCGGCCGGCCGATGCCGTGGCCTTGCTGGCCGTATCCAAGACTTTCGGCCCCGAAGCGGTGCGTGAGGCAGCGCTGGCAGGCCAGCGCTGCTTTGGCGAAAACTACATCCAGGAGGCCGTCGAAAAAATGGCTCTGGTGGACGCGCTGGGCGTGCCGGCGCCGCTTGAGTGGCACTGCATTGGCCCGGTGCAAAGCAACAAGACACGGCTGGTGGCCGAGCATTTCGATTGGGTGCACACGCTGGACCGGATCAAGACGGCGCAGCGCCTGTCGGACCAGCGCCCCGAGCACCTGCCGCCGCTGCAGGTGTGCATCCAGGTGAACGTGGACGGCGGCGCCACCAAGGGCGGCGTGCCGCCTGACGAAGCCCTGAAACTGGCCCGCACCGTCGCCCTGCTGCCACGGCTGCGATTGCGCGGCGTCATGAGCATCCCGGACGAGGCGCCCGATGCGCAGACCCAGTGGGCCGTGCTGCAGCGTGTGCGCCAGGTGTTTGACCTGCTGCGCACGCAGGGCGGCCCGGGGTTCGAGGACTTCGACACGCTGTCGCTGGGCATGACCGGCGATCTGGAGGCCGCCATCCGCGCCGGCAGCACCATGGTGCGCGTGGGCAGCGGCATCTTCGGCGCGCGCCACTATCCGGCCTGATAAGCTGGCCATCACAACAATGCACTGAAGGAGATTGCCCCATGCCCGGCTTGCTGCCCGAGATCGACCCCGATGGCCTGCTTGAATTTTCGGTGGTTTATACCGACCGCGCGCTCAACCACATGTCTCGCCGCTTCACCGGCGTGATGCAGGACATTCTGGGCACGCTCAAAGAGGTCTATCACGCCCGCACCGCCGTGCTGGTGCCCGGCAGCGGCACCTTCGGCATGGAGGCCGTGGCGCGCCAGTTTGCCAACCGCGAGAAGGTGCTCATTGTGCGCAACGGCTGGTTCAGCTACCGCTGGAGCCAGATCTTCGACGCCGGCGCACTGGGCGGCGGCGCGGTGGTCTGCCAGGCGCGCCCGCAGGGCGACGGCCCGCAGGCGCCCTGGGCGCCGTGCCCCGCAAACGAAGTGGCCGCCGCCATCCGCGCCGAGCGCCCCAAGGTGGTCTTTGCGCCGCATGTCGAGACGGCCAGCGGCGTCATGCTGCCGGGCGACTACATCCGCACCGTGAGCGATGCCGCGCACGAGGTGGGCGCCCTGTTCGTGCTGGACTGCGTAGCCTCCGGCGCCATGTGGGTGGACATGGAAAAGACGGGCGTGGATGTGCTGATTTCCGCGCCGCAAAAGGGCTGGAGCAGCACGCCTTGCTGCGCCATGGTGATGCTGTCGCAGCGCGCCCGCGAGGCCATCGAGCACACGCAAAGCTCCAGCTTCGCGTGCGACCTGAAAAAATGGATGCAAATCGCCGAGGGCTACGAAAAAGGCCAGCACGCCTACCACACCACCATGCCCACCGACGCGCTGGTGCAATTGCGCGATGTGATGCAGGAGATGCGCGGCTACGGCTTCGACAAGCTGCGTGACGAGCAGCTCGCGCTGGGCGGGCGGGTGCGAGCGCTGCTCGCGGCGCGCGGCTTTCCCAGCGTGGCGGCGCCGGGCTTTGAGGCGCCGGGCGTGGTGGTGAGCTACACCACGGACGCCGGCATCCAGAGCGGCAAGAAATTCATCGAGGCCGGCCTGCAGACGGCCTCCGGGGTGCCGCTGCAATGCGGCGAGGGGCCTGACTTCCAGACCTTCCGCATCGGCCTGTTCGGCCTGGACAAGTGGCACCACCTGGAGCGCACCGTGGCCCACCTGACGGCTGCGCTGGACCGGGTGGCGCCGGCGCGCTGACCTGCGCGCCTGCTGCGCGAAAGCGCCCGCCTCCTACAGCGCCGCAGTGGACTGGCGCTGCGCCGCGCGGCTATGCTTGGCTGCATGCAAGCCACTCCCCCGCAGCCGGGCGCGCAGGGCGCTACGCCGGCTGAAGCTGCCGTGCCCACTGCAACCACAGCGCCCGACGCACTCTTGGACCGTGCCGGCCAGCTGGCCCGCGCCAAGCGCCAGGCCACCGGCCTGCTGCTGGCGGTGGTGCTGGTCTTTGCCCTGACCCATTTTTTTGAACCCGGCCTGGGCGTGCGCTGCGTGCGTGCCGTGGCCGAAGCCGCCATGGTGGGCGCGCTGGCCGACTGGTTTGCGGTGTCGGCGCTGTTTCGGCGCATACCGCTGCCGCTGCTGCAGCGCCACACCGACATCATTGCCCGCAACAAAGACCGCATCGGCGGCAACCTGGCGCTGTTCGTGCGCGACAAGTTTCTGGACGCGCCCTCGCTGGTGATCATGATCCGCCGCCACGACCCGGCCGGCATGCTGGCGCAGTGGCTCACCGCGCCCGCCAACGCGGGGCTGCTGGGGCGCCAGGTGGCGCGGCTGGCGCTCACGGCGCTGGACACGGTGGAGGACGCCCGCATCCAGGCTTTTTTGAGCCACGCCGCGCGCACCCTGCTGGGGCGCATCGACCTGTCGCGCTCCATGGCGTCGGCGCTGGGCGCGCTCACCCACGAGGGGCGCCACCAGGCGCTGCTGGACGACCTTCTGGAGCGCCTGGGCGACATGGTGCGCGCGCAGGACACGCGTGACTTTGTTGCCGACACGCTGGTGCAATGGATCAGGCGCGAGCACCCGCTCAAACGCCGGGTGCTGCCCACCGAATGGCTCTCGGGCAAGGGCGCGCAGGCCATCACGCATGCGGTGGACACGCTGCTCAAGGCCGTCGCCGAAGACCCGCAGCACGAGCTGCGCCAGGCGCTGGACGGCGCGCTGCAGCGCCTGATCGAGCGCCTGCAGACCGACCCCGACTGGGCGCGCCGCGGCGAGGAGGTGCGCAGCTACCTGCAAAACGACGAGGTGCTGGGCCGCTATGTGCGCGAGCTGTGGGCCGACACCCGCGGCAAGCTGCGCGCCGACCTGGCCAACGAAGACTCGCAGCTGTCGCGCCGCGTGGCCGCTCTGGGCCAGTGGCTGGGCCTGTCGCTGGCGGGCGACGCCGCGCTGCGCGTGCGCCTGAACGTGCGCCTGGAGCTGTGGGCAGCCACCTTCGCGCCCGACGTGGCGCAGTCCGTGGCCGAGCACATCCGCGCCACGGTGCAGCGCTGGGACGCGCAGGAGATGGCGCGGCTGGTGGAGCTGCACATCGGCAGCGACCTGCAGTACATCCGCATCAACGGCACGGTGGTGGGCGGCAGCATCGGGCTGCTGCTGTTTGCGGTGTCCAACGCCGGCGCGCTGTGGGCGCTGGCGGCGGGGTGATTGAGCGTGAGCGTTTTTTTCCGTGCGCGCGTTTTTGCTTCTGAATTAATAGCTGTCAGCGCTTGTTGAACAACGGCAGAAAGCCAAAAACCATCATCCCCGCGCAGGTCGTCAACCGGCGCCCTGGGCCGCCTTGACCTTCAGGCGCCAGGCGTGCAGCAGCGGCTCGGTGTAGCCGCTGGGCTGCTCCTTGCCCTTGAACACCAGATCCAGCGCCGCCTGGTAGGCCATGCTGGTGTCAAAGTGTCCGGCCATCGGCTGGTACAGCGCGTCGCCTGCGTTTTGCTGATCCACCTTGGCGGCCATGCGCTCGAAGGTGGCGCGCACCTGCTGCTCGGTGACGATGCCGTGGTGCAGCCAGTTGGCCACGTGCTGGCTGCTGATGCGCAGCGTGGCGCGGTCTTCCATCAGGCCGATGTCGTTGATGTCGGGCACCTTGGAGCAGCCCACGCCCTGGTCCACCCAGCGCACCACGTAGCCCAGGATGCCCTGGATGTTGTTGTCCAGCTCTTGCTGCTTCTCGGCGTCGGTCCAGTTCGGGTTGCTGCTGACGGGCACGGTGAGCAGGCCGGTCAGCAGGTTGTCGCGTTCGGCCTCAAAGTCCACCTTGAGTAGCTCGGCCTGCACGGCGGCCACGTTGACCTGGTGGTAGTGCAGCGCATGCAGCGTGGCGCCCGTGGGGTTGGGCACCCAGGCGGTGTTGGCGCCGGCCCTGGGGTGCGCGATTTTTTGCTCCAGCATGGCCTTCATCAGGTCGGGCGCCGCCCACATGCCCTTGCCGATCTGCGCGCGGCCGGCCAGGCCCATGGACAGGCCCACCAGCACGTTGCTGCGCTCGTAGGCGGCAATCCAGGCGCTGGTCTTCATGTCGCCCTTGCGGATCATGGGGCCGGCCAGCATGGCGGTGTGCATCTCGTCGCCGGTGCGATCCAGAAAGCCGGTGTTGATGAAGGCCACGCGCGCCGGTGCCGCGGCAATGCAGGCCTTCAGGTTGACGCTGGTGCGGCGCTCCTCGTCCATGATGCCCAGCTTGACGGTGTGGGCGGGCAGGCCCAGCACCTGCTCCACGCGGCCGAACAGCTCGTTGGCAAAGGCCACTTCGGCCGGGCCGTGCATCTTGGGCTTGACGATGTACACGCTGCCCGTGCGGCTGTTGCGCAGCCCGCCCGCGCCATGCCCGCGCAGGTCGTGGATGGCGATGGCCGTGGTGACCATGGCATCCATGATGCCCTCGGGGATTTCGCGCTGCTGGCCCTGCGCGTCGGTCCAGAGGATGGCCGGGTTGGTCATCAGGTGGCCCACGTTGCGCACAAACATCAGGCTGCGGCCGTGCAGGCGCACCTCGCCCGTGCCGCTGGCGGCGGTGTAGATGCGGTCGGGGTTCAGGCCGCGCGTGACCTGCCTGCCGCCCTTGTCGAAGGTGTCGGTCAGCGTGCCCTTGAGGATGCCCAGCCAGTTGCTGTAGCCCAGCACCTTGTCCTCGGCATCGACGGCGGCCACGGAGTCTTCCAGGTCCAGGATGGTGGACAGCGCTGCCTCGATCACCACGTCGGACACGCCGGCGGCGTCGCTCTTGCCGATGGGGGTGCTGCGGTCGATGCGGATGTCGATGTGCAGGCCGTTGTTGACCAGCAGCACCGACGACGGCGCGGCCGCGTCGCCCTGCCAGCCGACAAACTGGGCGGCATTCTTCAGGCCTGTGGTGGTGCCGCTTTTCAGCGTCACCGCAAGCTGGCCACCTTGCACGCAGTAGCCTGCCGAGTCCTGGTGCGAGCCGCTGGCCAGCGGCGCTGCCTGGTCGAGGAAGTTGCGCGCAAACGCGATGACTCTGGCGCCTCGCACGGGGTTGTAGCTCTTGCCCCCTTCAGCCACTTTGCCTGCGCCGCCGTCTTCGCCGATCACGTCGGTGCCATACAGCGCGTCGTACAAAGAGCCCCAGCGCGCGTTGGCGGCGTTGAGGGCGTAGCGCGCGTTCAGGATGGGCACCACCAGCTGCGGGCCGGCCTGCTGCGCCAGCTCGGCATCGACATGGGTGGTGGTGGCCTGCACGCCCTGCGGCGGCTCGACCAGGTAGCCGATGCGCGTCAGAAAGGCGCGGTAGCCCGCCATGTCCTGGATGGGGCCGGGGTGGGCCTGGTGCCAGGTGTCCAGTTCGGCTTGCAGGCGATCGCGCTCGGCCAGCAGGGCGATGTTGCGCGGCGCCAGGTCGGCCACCACGGCGTCAAAGCCTTTCCAGAAGGCAGCCGGCTCGACACCGGTGCCGGGCAGCACCTGCTCGTTGATGAAGGTGTGCAAAACGCTGGCCACCTGCAGGCCGTGGACTTGGATACGTGCGGTCATGAAAAATCCCCCTGGCGGTAATGATGGAACGGGTGAACCCCTGTCGAGGCCTTGGCAGCCACTGTATTGCAAATGTTTAAGTAGATAAATCGCGCCAATATCTCTTGACTGATGACTTTTTTGCAAAGGTTGGCACACTCGGGGCTGTGTGTGCGGCACGGTGGAAATATCTAAAACGATAGCTGCGAGCGCACGTTTTATAAGGGCTACAGCCCTATTTGGCTTGTATTCATGGACAAACTCAAAGCGTTCGAGTCATTCGTGTCGGTGGCAACGCGCGGCAGCCTCACGGCTGCTGCCAAGGTCGAGGGCGTGGCGCCCGCCATCGTGGGGCGGCGCCTGGACGCGCTGGAAGAGCATCTGGGCGTCAAGCTGTTGGTGCGCACCACGCGGCGCATCACCCTCACGCACGAGGGCAGCGCCTTTCTGGAGGACTGCCAGCGCCTGCTGTCCGACGTGGCCAACGCCGAGGCCAGCGTGTCGGCCGGCGGCGTCAAGGCCACGGGGCATTTGCGCATCACCGCGCCGGCGGGCTTTGGCCGGCGGCATGTGGCGCCGCTGGTGCCGCGGTTCCACGACCTGCACCCGGAAGTGAAAATCTCTTTGAACCTGAGTGACCGCGTGGTGGATCTGGCGGGCGAGGGCTATGACTGCGCCGTGCGCGTGGGGGATTTGCCCGACTCCTCCCTGGTCAGCGTGCGCATGGCCGACAACCGCCGCCTGTGCGTGGCCACACCGCAGTACCTGCAGCGCCGCGGCACGCCCCGCCACCCTGCCGAGCTGGCGCAGCACGACTGCCTGACCCTGTCCAGCGATGCCTCGCAAACGCGCGGCTGGGCGTTCCTGGTGCCGGTGCCGGGTGGTGGCGGCGCAGCCGAGGTGGTGCACTTCAAGCCCGACGGTCCGCTGGACTGCTCCGACGGCCAGGTGCTGCACGACTGGTGTCTGGACGGCTGGGGCATCGCCTGGCGCAGCACCTGGGAGGTCGAGTCCGAGATTGCGAACGGGCGCCTGGTGGCCGTGCTGGAAGACTTTGCCGCGCCGCCCAATGGCATTTACGTGGTCTTTCCGCAACGCAAGCACCTGCCGCTGCGCGTGCGGCTGTGGATCGAGTACCTCAAGCTGCATTACGCGCAGCCCGACTTCTGGGCGCGGCCGGCGGGTGCTGCGTGAGCCTTTGAAGCCGTCATTCAACAACCTACCCCAAGGAAGCCTCATGACCACCGAAGCCCTGCTGGCCTATGCCCACATCCTGTCCATCCTCATGGCAGCCACCTTTCTGGCCAGCGAAGCCGCGCTGTGCCGCAAGGAATGGATGAACGCCGCCGTGGTCGAGCGGCTGGCGCGCGTGGACATGCTGTACGGCATCTCTGCGCTGCTGGTGCTGGCCACGGGGCTGGCGCGCAGCGGGTGGGGCCTGAAGGGCGCGGCCTGGTACTGGTCGCAGCCGCTGCTGCACGCCAAGGTCACGCTGTTTGTGGTGATCGGGCTGATGTCCATCGTCCCGACCCTGCGGTTCCTGCGCTGGCGCCGCGCGCTGCGTGCCAGCGGCGCGTTGCCGTCCGAAGAGCAGGTGCGCGGCACGCGCCGCCTGGTGATGATCGAGGCCCACCTGATGGTGCTGATCCCGCTGCTGGCGGTTTTTCTGGCCCGCGGCGTGGGCACGCGCTGAGAGGCTGAGAGGCTGAGCGCAAAAAACCCCGCGCTGCCGGGGCAGGGCGCGGGGTTTCGGGCGTTTGCAGGCTAATCGTGCGGATCAGGCAGCCGGCTTGTTGCTCAGACACTCTTTCATGAAGGCCTTGCGGGCGTCGCCCTTGAGGTTCTTGGCACCGGCATCGGCGTTGCAGGACTTCATCTTGTCTTGCTGGGTGGCCTGCTTGTTGCCGCCCAGGCAGTCTTTCATGAAGGCCTTGCGCTCGTCGCCCTTGAGGTTTTTGGCGCCGGCGTCGGCGTTGCAGGTCTTCATGCGGGTTTGCTGCGCGGTGGGCGCCTTGGGGGCCGATGCGCCGGCTGCGGGGGCGTCTGCCGCGTGAGCTGCAAACGAAAAGGCAAAGCCGGCGGCCGCCAGCAGGGAAAGCAGTTTCTTCATAGGATGCTCTCTGCAAGTTGGAATAAGTCGAACTCGCCCGCCTGCACGCACGGCCTGCGGGCAAGCCAGCATAACGCGGCGGGCGCATAAATCGATGACGGGGTGGCCCGTAGAATCCGCCCCCATGCTCTCCGTCAAACAGGAATTGCTCGCGGCCCTGGCCGACGAGCTGGAAAAAGTGTCGCCCGGCGCAGGCAGCCGCGCGGCTTTCGAATCGCCCAAGGTTGCCGCGCACGGCGACTTTGCATGCACCGCTGCCATGCAGCTGGCCAAGCCCCTCGGGCAAAACCCGCGCGCGCTGGGCGAGCAGCTGCAGGCCGCGCTGCGGGCCACGCCCGCCTTTCAGCATTGGGTGGACGCCATCGAGATCGCCGGCCCCGGTTTTCTGAACATCCGCCTCAAGCCCGCAGCCAAGCAGCAGGTGGTGCGTGAAGTGCTGGCTGAAGGCGCGCGTTTTGGCTTTCAGCCCGAGCGCGGCGAGAAGGTGCTGGTGGAGTTCGTCTCCGCCAACCCCACCGGGCCGCTGCACGTCGGCCACGGCCGCCAGGCCGCCATTGGCGACGCCATCAGCAACCTGTACGCCACCCAGGGCTGGAGCGTGCACCGCGAGTTTTATTACAACGACGCGGGCGTGCAGATCGACACGCTGACCAAAAGCACCCAGCTGCGCGCCAAGGGCTTCAAGCCGGGCGACGACTGCTGGCCCACCGACGCGGACAACCCGCTGGCCAAGAACTTCTACAACGGCGACTACATCCAGGACATCGCCGACGCATTCCTTGCCAAGGCCAGCATCAAGGCCGACGACCGCGAATTCACGGCCAATGGCGACGTGGAGGACTACGACAACATCCGCCAGTTCGCCGTGGCCTACCTGCGCAACGAGCAGGACAAAGACCTGCAGGCGTTCAACCTGCGGTTTGACCAGTACTACCTGGAGTCCAGCCTGTACACCAGCGGCCGCGTCGAGGCCACCGTCAAGCGCCTGATCGCCAACGGCAAAACGTATGAGCAGGACGGCGCCTTGTGGCTCAAAAGCACCGACTACGGCGACGACAAGGACCGCGTCATGCGCAAGCAGGACGGCAGCTACACCTATTTCGTGCCCGACGTGGCCTACCACATCGCCAAGTGGGAGCGCGGCTTCACGCGCGTGGTCAATATCCAGGGCACGGATCACCACGGCACCATCGCCCGCGTGCGCGCCGGCCTGCAGGCAGCCGACGTGGGCATTCCGCAGGGCTACCCCGACTATGTGCTGCACACCATGGTGCGCGTGGTGCGCAACGGCGAAGAGGTCAAGATCAGCAAGCGCGCGGGCAGCTACGTCACGCTGCGCGACCTGATCGAGTGGACCAGCAAGGATGCGGTGCGCTTCTTCCTGCTGAGCCGCAAGCCCGACACCGAGTACACCTTTGACGTCGATCTGGCCGTGGCGCAGAACAACGACAACCCGGTGTACTACGTGCAGTACGCACATGCGCGCATCTGCTCGGTGCTGCGCGGCTGGCGCGAGGATTACGACGTGGCCGCACTGCAGGGCGTGGACCTGTCCCCGCTGCAGGGCCCTCAGGCCCAGGCGCTGATGCTGCAGCTGGCCAAGTACCCCGAGATGCTCGCGGCTGCGGCCGCAGGCAACGCGCCGCACGACGTCACTTTCTACCTGCGCGACCTGGCAGCCAGCTATCACAGCTACTACGACGCCGAGCGCATCCTGGTGGACGACGAGGCCGTCAAGCTCGCACGCCTGGCGCTCGTCGCCGCCACCGCCCAGGTGTTGCACAATGGTCTGGCGGTGCTGGGCGTGTCTGCGCCAGCCAGAATGTAAGCAAGCACTGATATGAAAAAACAGCAACGCGGCGGCACCATCGTTGGCTTCATCCTCGGGATCATTGTGGGCCTGGGGTGCGCGCTGGCCGTGGCCGTCTATGTGACCAAGGTTCCGGTGCCCTTCTTGAGCAAGCCCACCTTGCGCTCTACCGACCAGGACGAGGCGCAGCGCAACAAAAACTGGGACCCCAACGCCCCTCTGTACGGCAAAACCCCGGTAAAACCCGTGGCGCAGCCCGCTGATGCGCCCGCTGCCGATGCGCCTGCAGTGTCCGCTCCTGCTGCGCAGCAGGCGGCCTCGGCTGCGGCGGTTGCACCCACGGCGCGGGCTTCGGCCGCACGGCCGGCCCCGGCGTCGGCCGACCCGCTGGGCGATCTGGCGCGCGCCAGGGCCAATGCCGCGCCACCGGTGGGCGCAGACCCGTTTGAATACTTCGTGCAGGCCGGCGCGTTTCGCACGCAGCAAGATGCCGACGCGCAGCGCGCCAAGCTGGCCATGCTGGGCTGGGAGGCCCGCGTGAGCGAGCGCGAGCAAAACGGCCGCACGGTGTTTCGCGTGCGCGTAGGCCCGTTTGCCAAGCGCGACGATGCAGAATCGCTGAAGGAAAAACTCGACGGCGCCGGCCTGGATTCCGCACTGGTGCGCGTGCAGCGCTGAACTTTTGCCACCTGGCCACGCTCACAACCATCTCCATCGTCACCCAAGCCATACCCACCTATGAAACGCCGTGAGTTTTCCCTCTCCGCCGCATCGGCGGCCACCGCCGCCACGCTGGGCCTGCCCCTTGCCACACCCGCCTTGGCGCAGCCGCGCCAGTTCAAGGAAGGCAAGGACTACGCCAAGCTGAGCAAGCCCGCAGCCTCTGAAGCGCCCGCCGGCAAGATCGATGTGATCGAGTTCTTCTGGTACAGCTGCCCGCACTGCAATACCTTCGAGCCCAGCTTTGAAGCGTGGAGCAAGGCCGCGCCCAAGGATCTGCACATCCGCCGCGTGCCGGTGGCCTTCAACTCCAGTTTTGTGCCGCAGCAAAAGCTGTACTACACGCTGGAAGGCATGGGCAAGCTGCCCGAGCTGCACGCCCGGGTGTTCCGCGCTGTGCATGTGGAGCGCCAGCCGCTCAACAAAGACGAGCTGATCTTTGACTGGGTGGCCAAGCAAGGCGTGGACGTGGCCAAGTTCAAGGAGGTCTATGCCTCCTTCACCGTGGCTAACCAGGTGCGCAAGGCCTCGCAACTGCAAGAGGCCTACCAGGTGGAGGGTGTGCCCTCGATGGGCGTGGCGGGCCGCTACTACACCGACGGCACTATGGCCGGCAGCATGCAAAGCGTGCTGCAGGTGGTGGAATACCTGGCCGGGCTGGCGCGCAAGGGCTGACGGGGCCTCTGGCTTTCCCATTCAAGACGCGCCCCAGTGGCGCGTTTTTTGTTGTGATTTGCCGCATCCGGCGTGCCCGCCAGCGGATCGCTAAAACTGCTGCTTGCTTTTCCAGCGCGTCAGTACAATGCCCGCAAGAATCGTGCCCTATGAATACCCGCCTGCCCACCCTCTCAATGCGTAAAGCTTTGGCCCTGGCCTTGACCCTTGCGCTGGCCTTTGCGCCCGGCGCACATGCTGAAAAAGCCGACCGCGGTAAGCCCATGAACATCGAGGCCGATGCGCTGCGCCATGACGAGCTCAAGCAGACCAGCGTTTTCACCGGCCGCGTGGTCATGACCAAGGGCACCATCGTGCTGCGCGGCGCGCAGCTGGAGGTGCGCCAGGATGCCGACGGCTTTCAGTACGGCGTGGTGACGGCCGAGGCGGGCAAGCGTGCCTTCTTCCGGCAAAAGCGCGATACGCCGCCGGGCGCGCCCGATGAATTCGTCGAGGGCGAGGGCGAGGTCATCGAATACGACGGGCGCGCCGACAACGTAAAGCTCATCCGCCGCGCCGAGCTGCGCCGCTATCGCGAGGCCACGCTGACCGACGAGCTGACCGGCGCGCTCATCGTCTATAACAACCTTACCGACGTGTTCACGGTGGACGGGCAGAAAACCGCGCCCGCCGGCACCGCCGCGGGCACGCCTGGCGGGCGGGTGCGCGCCGTGCTCGCGCCCAAGGAGCCCGCACCGGGCGCTGCAACGCCGCCTGCGCGTACCGAGCCGCCGGTGCTGCGCGCCAGCCCCCGCCTGGACGGCGCCAAGTGAGCGCGGCCGTGAGCGAAGTCCGCGCCCCTTCAGCGTCCACGGCAACCCCTGCCGGCCAAGCGCCTGCGCCGGCAACCAGCCGCCTGCAGGCGCTGCACCTGCAAAAGTCCTACGGCAGCCGCAAGGTGGTCAAGGACGTGTCGCTGTCCGTGCAAAAAGGCGAGGTGGTCGGCTTGCTGGGCCCCAACGGCGCAGGCAAGACCACGTCGTTTTACATGATCGTGGGCCTGGTGCCCTGCGACGGCGGGCAGATCAGCATCGATGGGCAGGACGTGACCAACATGCCCATCCACCGGCGCTCGCGCCTGGGGCTGTCGTATCTGCCGCAAGAGGCATCCATCTTCCGCAAGCTCAACGTCGAGGACAACGTGCGCGCGGTGCTGGAGTTGCAGACCGACCAGGCCGGCCAGACGCTGCCGCGCGCCGAAGTGGAGCGCCGCCTCACCGCGCTGCTGCAGGAGCTGCGCGTGGATCACCTGCGCAAGTCACCCGCGCTGGCACTGTCGGGCGGCGAGCGCCGGCGCGTGGAGATTGCCCGCGCGCTGGCCACGCAGCCGCGCTTCATCCTGCTGGACGAGCCTTTTGCCGGCATCGACCCGATCGCGGTGATCGAGATCCAGCGCATCATCGGTTTTTTGAAAGAGCGCGGCATCGGTGTCTTGATCACCGACCACAACGTGCGCGAAACGCTGGGCATCTGCGACCACGCCTTCATCATCAGCGATGGCCAGGTGCTGGCGCGGGGCACGCCGTCGGACATTGTGGACAACGCGGAAGTGCGCCGGGTCTATCTGGGCGAGCACTTCCGCATGTGAAGGCCGCAAGTGAAGCCCATGGGCCGCAGCAACCGCAGTGACCCGGCGACGGGCGCGCAGCCATGAAGCCCGGCCTGTCCCTGCGCGTCTCGCAGCACCTGGCGCTCACGCCGCAGCTGCAGCAGTCCATTCGCCTGTTGCAACTGTCCACGCTGGAGCTGTCGCAGGAAGTCGAGCAGATGCTCGACGACAACCCCTTTCTGGAGCGCGCGCTCGATGAGGCACCGCGCGAAGAGTTCGGCCTGCCGCAGTCCGACACGCCCGTGAGCGAGGATGACCGCCAGTCCGAAGATGCTACATATTCAATAGCTGGTAGCGCTGACAAGACAAGCGCTGAAGGCCAAAATGATGCTGAACCCGCAGCCCCCGACGCCGCTGACGCCATGGCCGACGAGCCCGCAGACTGGGAAGGCGACGGCGCCCTGGACATGGCGCCCGACGACGCCGAATGGGGCGGCGATGCCCCCACGCGCAACGGCGCCAGCGCTGCAGACGGCGACGAGGCCGACGCCGCAGATTTTGCCCACGGCCACGAGACGCTCACCGCCCACCTGCACCGCCAGGCGCTGTCGCTGCGCCTGTCCGAGCTGGACATGGCGGCGCTGCGCTTTCTCATCGAATCCCTCAACGACGACGGCTACCTGGACGAGCCGCTCGAATCCCTGGCCGCCAGCCTGGCGGGCAGCGACGACCCCGGGCAGCTCGATGAACTGGTGCACCGCTTCACGGTGGCGCTGCGCCTTTTGCAAAGCCTGGAGCCCGCCGGCGTGGGCGCGCGCAGCCTGGCCGAATGCCTGACGCTGCAGCTGCACGCCATGGACCAGGACGAGCAGGGCGACCCGCAGGTCGTCCGGGCCGCGCTGGCCATCTGCCGCCAGCCGCTGGACCTGCTGGCCAGGCGCGACGTGCGCCGTCTGTCGCAGGCCTGCGGCTGCGGCGAAGACTGCACCCGCGCCGCCATGGCGCTGATCGCCCGGCTGGAGCCGCGCCCCGGCCGGCGCTTTGCCGATGTGGACCGCCACATCATCGTGCCCGACGTGATCGTCAAAAAGACCGGCCGCGGCGCGCAGCAAAGCTTCAGCGTGCAGCTCAACCCCGACGTGATGCCGCGCCTGCGCGTGCACGACGTGTACGCCAGCGCCCTGCGCGGTGGCCGGGGCGAAGGCCACCAGGCGCTGCAGCAGCGCCTGCAGGAGGCGCGCTGGTTCATCAAGAACATCCAGCAGCGGTTTGACACCATCTTGCGCGTGTCGCGCGCCATCGTTGAGCGGCAGAAAAACTTCTTCACCCACGGCGAGCTGGCCATGCGCCCGCTGGTGCTGCGCGACATTGCCGACGAGCTGGGCCTGCACGAGTCCACCATCAGCCGCGTGACCACCGCCAAATACATGGCCACGCCCCAGGGCACGTACGAGCTGAAATACTTCTTCGGCTCGGGCCTGGGCACCGAGACGGGCGGCAATGCCTCCAGCACGGCGGTGCGCGCGCTGATCAAGCAGCTGGTCACCGCCGAAGACCCGCACAAGCCGCTGTCGGACAGCCAGATCGCCGAGATGCTCAAGGAGCAAGGCATCGAGTGCGCGCGCCGCACCGTGGCCAAATACCGCGAGGCGCTCAAGATCGCCCCGGCCAACCTGCGCAAAGCCCTCTAAAAAAGTAGCAAAAAACCCATGGCACGCATTGTTTTCGATCTTCCCGCCCATTTCGGCTTCAGCACCGAGCTGCAGGTGTACATCAGCCACGTCAACCAGGGCGGTCACCTGGACAACGCGCAGCTGCTCAGCCTGGTGTCCGAGGCGCGGGTGCGCTTTTTCAAGTCGCTGGGCTACACCGAGGCCGACGTGGCCGGCCTGGCCACCGTGGTCGGCGACATGCTGGCGCAGTACAAGTCCGAGGCCTTTCACGGCGAGACGCTGCGCGTGCAGATGACGCCGCAGGACTTCAACCGCTACGGCTTCGACCTGGTGTTTTGCCTGACCGAAAAAACCCAGGGCCGCGAAGTGGCGCGCGGCAAGACCGGCATCGTCTTTATCGACCGCGCGGCGCGCAAGCCCGCGCCCATCCCAGAACCCGTGCGCCAGCTGCTGCTGCAGCGCGCTGCACCGCCCCAATGAACCAACTGCAACTGTTTCTGCCCTGCGCCGCCGGCGTCGAGGGCTATCTGGCCGACGAAGTGCACGGCCTCACCGGCCTGGCCGGGCAAGACCTGCTGGTCGGCCGCGCTGGCGTGCTGCTGCGCGCCTCCTGGCGCGACGCGCTGCGCCTGAACCTGCACAGCCGCCTGGCGCAGCGCGTGCTGGTGCAACTGGCCGAGCGCCCCTACCGCGGCGAGGACGACATCTACGCCGCCGCCGCCGACGTGGCCTGGGAGATCTGGTTCACCCCGCGCCAGAGCTTCAAGGTGGAGGTGACGGCCCAGCACAGCCCGCTCAAGAGCCTGAACTTTGCCGCGCTGCGCGTCAAAGACGCCGTGGCCGACCGTTTTCGCGCCAAGACGGGCGTGCGCCCCAACGTGGAGACACAGTGGCCTGACGTGCGCGTGCACCTGCACCTGACCAGCGACCGCGCGCAAATCTACATCGACACCTCGGGCGAGCCGCTGTTCAAGCGCGGCTGGCGCGAAGACAAGGGCGACGCGCCGCTCAAGGAAACGCTGGCCGCCGCCATGATCGCCGCCACTGGCTGGGACCCGCATGGCGAGCAGCCGCTGCCGCTGTACGACCCCTGCTGCGGCAGCGGCACCGTGGTGATCGAGGCCGCGCAGATCGCCTGCCGCATCGCGCCGGGCCTGCTGCGGCGCTTTGCCTTCGAGAAGCTGTTGCCGCACCAGGCCCATGTCTGGGCTGCTATCAAAGAAGAAGCTGCCAGCGCAGTCACCACAACCGCTGTGCCCCTATTTGGCAGCGACGTGTCGCACCGCATGGTGGACTTTGCCCAGCGCAACGCCGAGCGCGCGGGCGTGGCCGCCGCGGTGCAACTGCGCGGCGGCGACGCGCTGCAGCGCATGCCGCCGTGCGCGCAGCCCGGCGTGATGCTGCTGAACCCGCCGTATGGCGAGCGCATTGCCGCGGCGGGCACGGCCGGCCAGAACGCGCAGGCCCGCGCCAGCGCGCGGACGCACGATCGCATGGCGCCGCCCGAGCGCCTGGGCCGCGAGACCGCGCAGACCGAAGAAGGCGTGGACTTCTTTGCCCAGCTGGCCACCCACTGGAAGCGCCACTACGCCGGCTGGCAGGCCTGGCTGCTCACGCCCGACCTGAAGCTGCCGGGCAAGATGCGCCTGAAAGAATCGCGCCGCGTACCGCTGTGGAACGGCCCCATCGAATGCCGGCTGTTTCGCTTCGACCTGGTGGCCGGAGCGGTGCGCGAGCGCCCGCGCGCGCAAGAGGCGCCCGGTTCAGCGGACTCCGCCGGAGCGCCCGATGCGCCCTGAGCTGCGCCTGCCCGCCGTGGCGCCAGCGGGCGAGGCCGCGCGCGCCGCGGTGCTGGACACCAACATCGTGCTCGACCTGTTCATCTTTGCCGACCCTGCCGTGGCCGGCGTGCGCACGCTGCTGCAGGCCCGGCGGCTGGACTGGATCGCCACCCCGCGAATGCGCGACGAGCTGGAGCGCGTGCTGCAATACGCCCACCTGCAGCCGCGTCTGGACTACTACGGCCTGTGCGCGGCCAACGTGCTGACCGCATTTGACGCGGGCGCCCGCCTGGTGGACGCCGCGCCGCGCGCGCCCTGGGCCTGCAAGGATGCGGACGACCAGCCCTTCATCGACCTGGCCGTGGCGCACCGCGCCATTCTGGTGTCCAAGGACAAGGCCGTGCTGTGCATGCGAAAAAGGCTGCTGGCCCAGGACACGCAAGCGGTGGCAGCTATTGTTTTGGAAGAGTGTGCCGCGTTGGCGGCTGCTTGAACCGCAAGTCCGCCGCAGGCGCCGGTATTAGCTCCCTCTCCCTCTGGGAGAGGGTTGGGGTGAGGGCTGGCGGCCTGATCTGAGACATGTCGCCAATCAGGTCAAAACAGGCTCTGGCCCTTTCATTGCAAGCGCTAGCAGCTATTTAATCAATAGCAAATAACGCCCCGCAGGCGCTACACTGGCCAGCCCTGCAACCCCTTCTTGCGGCCCGCCCGCCCGCCACACCATGACCGCACCCACCGACACTGCATCCCCCGGCCCTGTTAATCCAGCCTTGGGCCCGGACGAACTGGACGAACTCGACAACCTGCTCGACGCCCTGCGCGTGCACGAGGAAGACGTGCCGCAGTGGGAGTTTTGCGACGGCTTCCTGACCGCCCTGGTCTGCACCCGCCGCGCCGTGCCCGTCACCGAATGGCTGCCCATGCTGCTGGGCGACGGCCTGCCGCTGGAGGTGGAAGACGGGCAGCCCCTGCCGCTGATGCCCGGTTTTGAAACGCAGGCGCAGCAAGAGCGCTTTTTGCAGCTGTGGCAGCTGCGCGCCGACGAGGTGGCGCGCCAGCTGGACGCCCAGGCCGAGTCGCTGGACGCCGACGACGCCTTCCAGCCCGAGGTGATCGACATGCGCGGCGCCATCGCCAGCCTGCCCGAAGAAGACCGCGCCGAGATGGAAGGCCAGGAGATTCCGTCCTTTGGCCAGGTGTGGGCGCTGGGCTTCATGTTTGCCGTCGAAAACTGGCCCGACGACTGGGATGCCCCGCGCGACAAAGAGGCCGCGCAGTGGCTGGACAGCGCGCTGGACGCCATCGTCGCCCTGACCGAGGACGACACCGGCACGCCCGAAATCTGCATGTACGACGAAGACGGCCCGCCCAGCACCAGCCGCCAGCGGCTGGAGGACTTTGGCGAGGCGATCTGGGCGGTGTACGACCTGCGCCAGCTCTGGCGCAGCCTGGGCCCGCGCGTGGAGACCATCGTCAAGGGCGAGCAGCCCGGCCGCAACGACCTGTGCCCCTGCGGCAGCGGCAAGAAATACAAGAAGTGCTGCGGGGCGTAAGCGGCTAGCCGACCAGCCCCATCACCCCATAGTCATTCCTGCGAAAGCGGGGATCCAGCGCCCACTGCGCCCGGAGGATGCCCGCCCAGCAACTGCGCCAGCCGCCCCAGCGCGTGGAGCACGGTGGCGGCGCGCACGGCGGAGCGGTCGCCGGCAAAGTGCTGCAGCTCGGAATGCGTGGCGCCATTGACCTGCCAGCCAAACCACACCGTGCCCACCGGCTTGTCGGGCGACCCGCCGGTGGGGCCGGCCACGCCGGTCACCGCCACAGCCACCTGCGCGGCGCTGCGGCGCACGGCGCCCTCGGCCATGGCGCGGGCCACGGGCTCGCTGACGGCGCCGTGGGCGGCGATGAGATCGGCGGGCACGTCCAGGCACTGCACCTTGGCATCGTTGGAATAGGTGACAAAGCCGCGTTCAAACCACTGGCTGGAGCCCGCCAGGTCGGTGCAGGCCGCGGCGATCAGGCCGCCGGTGCAGCTTTCGGCCGTGGCCAGCATCCAGCCGCGCGCCAGCAGCGTGTTGCAAATAGATGCCAGATCGGCACCCAGCCCTTTGTTTCCGGGCGTGGAAAGCTCATTTTTTGATAGTGTCATAAGCCTCACCAGAACGCATGGCGCCACAGCGCAATCACCAGCAGCGCGCAAAAAGCGGCCACCAGATCGTCCAGCATGATGCCCAGGCCGCCGCGCCAGCCAAAGCCCTTGAACAGCTGGTCGGCCCAGGCCACGGGGCCGGGCTTGGCCGCATCAAAGTAGCGAAACAGCGCAAACGCCACCAGCTGGCCCGCAAACCCCATCGGCATGGCCAGCCACAGCACGATCCAGATGGCGACGATCTCGTCCCACACGATATGGCCGGGGTCTGCCACGCGCATGTTGCGCGCCGCCACCGTGCAGGCCCACCAGCCCAGCGCCAGCCCCAGCGCAATCACCAGGCCCAGCCCCAGCGGCGTCAGCCACAGCTGCAGCACCAAAAACGCCAGCCAGCCCCACAGCGTGCCCACGGTGCCCGGCGCCACGCGCGACAGGCCGCTGCCACAGCCCAGGGCAATGAAGTGCGCCGGGTGCGCCAGCAAAAAATGCACGCCGGGGTGGGGTGACGGCGGTGCAGGTGACGGCGGGGCGGATGGTGGCAGCGGGGAGGGCGGCGGCGGGGGCGTGTCGGTCATGGGCGGGCATGAATGCAAGGCCGGGCGATGCTACCAGTGACGTGAGCGGCAGCTTGGCGGGCGGGTGGTGCCAGGCCGTAGCCCAGCTGGTTCGAGGTCGTCAGGTGACCAGGCCGCCAGGCAGGCGCGGCGCAGCGGTCTGTCACGCAAAGTGGTCAAACGACGCAAAGCGCTGCGCCAGCGCCTGGCCCGCGCCGTCCACCACGCGCAGGCCGGGCGCCGCCTCGATGCGGCCGATGCGCGTGGCGCGGGTGCCGCTGGCCTGCGCGGCAGCCTGCACCGCGTCGCGCTGCGTGGGCGCGGCGGTGAAGACCAGCTCGTAGTCGTCGCCTCCGGCCAGCGCGCACTGCATCAGGGTTTGAGTATCAAAAGTGCCCGTATCCCTTATGCTGTGTGCGCTGGCAGCTAGTAAATCAGTAGCGGCGCTGGCATCCACGCAGGCGCCCACGCCCGACGCCTTCAGGATATGCCCCAGGTCGCCCAGCAGCCCGTCGCTGACGTCAATGGCGCTGCTGGCCACGCCGCGCAGCTGCAGGCCCAGGGCCACGCGCGGGGTGGGCTGCTCCAGCCGCGGGCGCAGCTGCGCCAGGCCGGCGGGCGGCAGCGCCACGCGCCCGCGCAGCGCGTCCAGCGCCAGGCGGGCCTCGCCCGGCGTGCCGCTCACGTAGATGTCGTCGCCCACGCGCGCGCCGCTGCGCAGCAGCGCCTGGCCCGCGGGCACCTCGCCAAAGACGGTGACGCAGATGTTCAGCGGCCCGCCCGTGGTGTCGCCTCCCACCAGTTCGCAGCCATGCGCGTCCGCCAGGGCGAGCAGTCCGCCGGCAAAGGCCTGCAGCCAGGGCTCATCCACCCGCGCCAGCGCCAGCGCCAGCGTAAAGGCCAGCGGCTTGGCGCCGCAGGCGGCCAGGTCCGACAGGTTGACGGCCAGCGCCTTGTGGCCCAGGTGGGCGGGGTTCACGTCGGCAAAAAAGTGCCGGCCTTCCACCAGCATGTCGCTGGACACGGCCAATTGCATGCCCGGCGTGACGGACAGCAGCGCGCAGTCGTCGCCCACGCCCAGCGCGGCGCGGCGCACGGGGCGCGTGAAGAAGCGTGCAATCAGGTCGAATTCACCCATGGTCGTCCTGGAGTGTGTTCAAGCGGCCTGCCCCCTCAACCGCAGCGCCGCCTGCCGGCTGACCTCGGCCAGCAGCTGCTCTTCGCGCTGGCGATCGCGCAGCCAGCGGGCGTCGTTCTGGCCCAGGGCGGTTTCGCTGTGCAGGATGTGCAGCGCGCTTGATGCGCCGTGCGCGCCTGCGTGGCGGGCGATGTGGTCCAGGGTTTGCAGGACGTGGTCGCGCAGGGGCATGTGGCCGCCGGTGGCAGGATCGACATACACCGCATCCAGCCCGAAGCGGCAGGCCTGGAAGCGGTTGTAGGTATAGACCAGGTAGTCGTCTTCTTGCGGCGTGAAGGGCTGTTCGGCCAGGAACCAGGCGGCCAGCGACTGCACGAAGCCGGCCAATGCGGCGGCGCGTTCGATGGTCAGGGGCGTGTCGAACACGCGGATTTCGATGGTGCCGAACTCGGGCTTGGGGCGGATGTCCCAGTAGAAGTCCTTCATGCTCTTGACCACGCCGGTGCGCGTCATTTTGTTGAAGTACTGCTCAAAATCCGCCCAGGTCAGCACGCAGGGCGCGCGCCCCGACAGCGGAAACGCAAACACCGAGTTGAGCCGGGCCGAGTCAAACGCCGTGTCCTGCCCCTGCACGTAGGGGCTGGAGGCAGACAGCGCGATGAAGTGCGGGATGTAGCGGCTCATGCGGTGCAGCATGAGCAGCGCCGCGTCGGCGTCGGGGCAACCGATGTGCACGTGCTGGCCGAAGATGGTGAACTGCTTGCTCAGGTAGCCGTACAGCTGCGACAGCTCCTGAAAGCGCGGCTTGTCGTAGATGCGCCGCTCGTGCCATTGCTGGAAGGGGTGGGTGCCGCCGCCGACCACGGCAATGTTGAGCTTGTCGGCGCTCTTGACCAGCGCGTCGCGGATCTGCGCCAGCTGGCCCAGCACTTCGCTGCTGCTGTGGCAGATGCCGGTGGACACTTCGATCATGCTGTTGGTCATCTCCGGCACCACGCTGCCGGGCAGGGGCACTTTGTGCATCAGGCGCAGCATGTCTTCGGCGTAGGGCGCCAGGTCGTAGTCGTGCGTGCTGACGAGCTGCAGCTCCAGCTCCACGCCCAGCGTCAGCGGTTCGGAATGGTGAAAGGCTTCAAGACT
Source organism: Diaphorobacter sp. (assembly GCF_050251835.1). Lineage (NCBI taxonomy): Bacteria > Pseudomonadati > Pseudomonadota > Betaproteobacteria > Burkholderiales > Comamonadaceae > Diaphorobacter > Diaphorobacter sp. The sequence continues at coordinate 38,033 of NZ_JBFWLZ010000014.1, forward strand.
CACGGCGGGTGTCTCCGTTGTTGCTGCGCTGCCAGGGCTTGGAGCTCTCCCCTGCGCGGTAGATGGCCACGGTGGCGATTACGGCGCCCAGCACCTCCATCACCAGGATGGCCGGCAGGGCGATACGGGCGATCAGGTGCCCGGTGGAGGCCGATGCCACCACGAACTGCGACGCCACCAGCAGCGCGATGGCCGACATGGGCGCCATGGCGCAGCTGACCCACAGGGCCTGGCGCCAGCTGGCGCCGCTGCCCACGTTGCCCAGGCCCACGCCCACGGCCTTGGCCAGCAGGCGCACGACGACCAGCGCCACGGCGGCGCCAGCCACGGGGCCGCTCCAGTTGGCCTGTGCGGCCACGGTGGACACCAGCACGAACATCAGTATGGTCAGCAGCGACGAGGCCGTGCCCATTTGCCGCGGCCAGCCCCAGGGGCGCGGGTGCAGTTGCTTGAGCAGCATGCCGCCCAACAGTGCGGCCAGCGGCGCCGAACCGCCCATGTGCGCGGTGACGGCGGTGCTGGCGGCAATCAGCGCCAGCAGCAAGATGGTGGTGTTTTCGCTCGTCGGGCTCATCACGCGCAGCGCCAGACGCATCAGCATCGACAGCAGCGCCCCCACGGCGACGGACATGCCCAGCACCACCAGCACCGGATACACGGTGTCGATCAGGCCGGCGGCGGGGCGGTTGATGACTTCGGCGTGCGCGCTGCCCAGCGCCAGTGCGTACAGCGACGACAGCGTGGCCAGCACGATGGCGCGGTCGGTCACGGGGCCGGCTGCGCGGGTGTCGACCACCACGCGCGTCAGCACCGTGGGCGATGCGGCCACGGCCACCAGGGCCAGCGGGCCGGCAGCGCGCTCGGGCACGTCCAGCCACAGCATGACCCAGTACACCGCGAAGTAGGTAAAAGCCGATTCGGCAATGCTTTGCACCAGCACCATGGGGTTGTGCCTGAACCAGCGCAGCGGTATGCGCCCGCCGGCCTCAAACAGCACCACGGCCACGCCCAGCTCTACCAGAAACAGCCCTATGCCCTGCAGCGGCCAGATGGCGCCGCTGAAGCCTGCCAGCCCGACGGCGGTGCCCACCAGCGTGTAGCCCACCACTTTGGGCAGGCCGCTGTAGCGCTGCAACAGGTAGCCGGTCACCGAGGCCACCGCCAGCAGCAGCGCCCACTGCACCGTGGGCAGTCCCGCCGATGGACGCAGCCACTGCGCCCAAAAGCTCATCAGCTCATTCATTGTTGCGTGTCCTTGTGTTTGCTTGTGACGGTGATGCGCCTGAACGCTGAAGCAGCCCGTTGCCTGCGCCGCCGGCGAACAGGCATGAAGGCAAGGAAAGGCACCGGGCGGGGCGCAGCAAGTGCCCACGAATGTATCCGGTGGTGACACGCCGCCCTGTAGGACGGTGCGCGTACCTTGTCAAAGGCAAGGGGTCTGCAAATGCGGCAAGCCAGTCAGGTGCTGTGCCGCGGCGGCACGAAGAAGCTCAGCGGCGCGCTGCGCAGTCGCGCGAGCAGCGCGCGGTAGATGCGCGAGCGGTCCACGCGGCCCACGTTGTGCGCGCGCAGTGCCAGGCGGAAAGCCAGGTAGAAGCTGACGATGACGTTGATCGCGCCGTTGAACGGGATCATGGCCACGGCCCACCAGAACGCCGGCTGGTGCAGCACCTCCCAGCCCAGCGCGGCGCTGGCCACGCCCATCTGGCCGGCGGACAGCGTGACGTGGCGCACTTCCAGCCCCAGGCCGAAGAAGTCCGCAAAGGCGGGCGTCAGCCCCAGCATGAAGCCCAGCGAGATATTGGCCGCAAAGCCCGAGATGTTGCTGCGCAAAAACTGCGCCCAGCGCTGGGCCCGGCGCTCGCCCAGCACGCCGGTGATGCGCGGGTTGAACCGAATGGCCGAGTCCAGGCGGTGAAGCACGAACCAGTTTTCCACCCAGCCGGCCAGGATGCTTGATGCAAACAGCAGCACGCCGGTGAAGGCGGCAAACAGCAGCGATGGGCCCAGCAGGTGCAGCGAATCCAGCGTGTGCGCGGCGTCGGCCGCGTCGATGGCGGGCTGCCCCAGCAGCTGTGCGACGAGCAGCGCCAGGCCCAGCGCCGCGGGAAAGACCAGCAGCACGTTGCCCAGCACCGCCGCCACCTGCGAGCGCGCCAGGTGCGAGACCTCGTCCACGAACGATTGCACGCTTTGCTCGTCGCCCAGCTCCTTGAGCTTGGCAGCCATGGCGGGGGCCGTCATGGCGGGTTGCTTGGTGGCCACCGTGAAGTGCAGCAGCTGGACCAGCACGAAGCTGACGGCGTAGTTGACCCCCGCCATGAAACCGCTCCAGAAGGCCGACAGCGCCAGCGCGTACAGCCCGAACTTGGCCAGCGTGGTAAAGGCCATCACCATGCCGCCACCCGCCGCCTTGCGCACCATGGTCAGGTACTCGCCGCGGGTGCGGGTGATGTAGTGCTCGCCGGTCTCGGCGCTGCGCTCGGCCACCTTGGCCGCCAGCATCGATGAGTTGGCGGCCACCAGGGCGCGCACGCTGCGCCGGTCGCGGCCCACGGTGACCAGGTGCGACATCAGCTGCAGCGCGGCCACGGCGGGGCGCGGCGACAGCAGGCATTCCAGCAGCTCGCGCACGCGCAGGATGCGCTCGCGCAGCTGGCGCAGGCGAAACACCAGTCCCACCGAGATGCCGTTGTCCTCGAAGTGCGCATAGACGTTGTTGGCGGCGGCGCGGCAGGCGTCCAGCCGGTCGCGCAGGCGCTGCACCGCCTCCTGCAGTCGGTCGCCGGTGCGCAGCGGGTGCAGCACCTCCACGCGCAGGCTCTCCGCATCACGGATCAGCGCATGAAACGGCCGCTGATCGCGTACTTCCTGGCTCATGCGCAGGCGCAGCTCGGGCGCAAAGCCGGTCGACAGAATCTGCCCGGCGCAGTAGGTGATGGCGTCCAGCAGCGCGCACTGCCACGCGCTGGCGCCGCCTTGCTCTTGCACCGGCACCAGCAGGGCCAGCAGCCGATCAAGCAGGGGTTCGTCAAGCGCGGCCAGCCAGCGCGCATCAAACTCGCTGGGTAGCGCCAGCATGAACAGCTCGGAGGCATCCAGCGTTTCAGGACTGGCGGGCAGCAGCTTGTGGCGCACGCGCTCTGCCAGCTCGCTGGCCATGGAGGTGCGCTGGGCAAAGCCGAAGTCGGCCAGCAGCGTGGTGATGTCCAGCTGCTGCGTCAGCGCTGCCCACCAGGCCTGCATCCGCGTGCGCAGCTCGGGCGCGCGCTCGGCCGATTCCACCAGCTGGGCCAGGCGGCCGCATGCGGCCTCTACAGATCGGGCGTCGCCGCGTACCCAGTCCAGCAGGGCAATGAGTTGCAGATGCCGCTGCGCCAGGGGTGCCTGTGCATCGATGCTGGCCAGCACACTGGCCAGATCAGTCGTGCGCCGACTCAATGCAGCACCCTGCCGGCAAGCGGTTGATCGGGGTCGTGGGCGGACACTGCCTCCAGCACGAACAGATCCACGGGGCAGGTGAACTGCTCGCCATCGGCGGCCACGCAGAAATAGCTGCCGTGCATGCTGCCGCTGGCGGTGCGCAGGCTGCAGCCGCTGGTGTACTGAAAGGCCTCGCCGGGCCGCAGCAGCGGCTGCTGGCCCACCACGCCCAGGCCCTTGACCTCTTCCACGCGGCCGCTGGCGTCGCAGATGACCCAGTGGCGCGAGATCAGCTGTGCGGCCACCTCGCCGGTATTGGTGACGGTGATGGTGTAGGCAAAGCTGTACACGCCGCTGTCGGGCGTGGACTGGTCGGGCAGGTACTGGGGCCGCACTTCGGCCTGAAACTGGTATTTCGGCATCGCGCGATGGTAGCGGTAAAGCTGCTGCGACAATTCGCCCCCATGAGCCGCAACTACCGCATCGCCCCCTCCATTTTGTCCGCCGACTTCGCCCGCCTGGGCGAAGAAGTGCGCAACGTCATCGCCGCCGGCGCCGACTGGATTCACTTTGACGTGATGGACAACCACTACGTGCCCAACCTCACCTTCGGCCCCATGGTGTGCCAGGCCCTCAAGCCCCACGCCGTGACGCCCGATGGCCGGCCCGTGCCCATCGACGTGCACCTGATGGTGCAGCCCGTGGACGCGCTGGCCAGCGCCTTTGCGCAGGCTGGCGCCGACGTGATCAGCTTTCACCCCGATGCGTCGGCGCATGTGCACCGCAGCATCCAGAACATCAAGGCCCAGGGTTGCCAGGCGGGCCTGACCTTCAACCCCGCCACGCCGCTGGACGTGCTGGACTGGGTGATCGAAGACATCGACCTGATCCTGCTGATGAGCGTCAACCCTGGCTTTGGCGGGCAAAGCTTTATTGATAGCACCCTGCGCAAGGTAGAGGCGGCCCGCAGGCGAATTGAGGCCTCGGGCAAGGACATTCGCCTGGAGGTGGACGGCGGCATCAAGCAAGACAACATCCGCCGCGTGGCCGATGCGGGCGCCGACACTTTCGTGGCCGGCAGCGCCATTTTTGGCAAGCCCGACTACAAGGCGGTGATCGACGCCATGCGCGCTGCGCTGGCGGCCTGAACCCTCGTGCAACCCGCACCAAGATGGTGATGACGCACAACGCCCTGGCCGCGCTGCTGGCGCGCGCCGATGCCGCAATCGTGGACCTGGACGGCACCATGGTCGATACCCTGGGTGACTTCGTGCAGGCGCTGGGCCGCATGCTGCACGACCTGGGCCTGCCGCCCATTGCGCCCGCGCAGGTCGAGCACATGGTGGGCAAGGGATCGGAGCATTTGCTGCGCTCAGTGCTAAAACACGTCCTGAACCAGGCGGAACAAGCGCAGGCAGCTATTGAAATAGAAGCAAAAGTCGAAGCGCTTTACCCTCGCGCCTGGGAGAGCTATCAGCACCACTACCTGGCTGTCAACGGCCAGTACGCCCGTACCTACGCGGGTGTGGCCGAAGGGCTGCAGGCGCTGCGCCGCGCCGGTCTGCCGCTGGCCTGCCTGACCAACAAGCCCACCAGCTTTGCGCGCCCCCTGCTGCGCGCCAAGGGGCTGGACGGTTTTTTTGACCACGTGTTCGGCGGCGACGCCTTCGAGCGCAAGAAGCCCGATCCCCTGCCGCTGCTGAAAACCTGCCAGGCGCTGGGCACCACCGCGGCGCGCACGCTGATGATTGGCGACTCCAGCAACGACGCCCTGGCCGCGCGGGCCGCGGGTTGCCCGGTGGTGCTGGTGACCTATGGCTACAACCACGGCCAGCCGGTGCGGTCGGTGGATGCGGATGGCTACCTGGACGCGCTGACAGACATCACCGCGGCCTGACGCAGGCCCCGGGGGCATCGGCCCGGGGCCGGCCCACGGACCTCAGAAGCTTTCCCAGTCGTCGTTGTCCTGCGTGGCGCTTGCGCGTGGCGCCGCGCTGGCGGGGGTCGCGGGTGGTGCGGACAGCTTGCGCGCGGGCGCTGCGGCTGCCGGTTTGGCGACCGGTGCCGGGCGTGGGGCTGGCGCCGGGACTGCCACGGATGTGTGCGGTGCGGGCATGGGCGCTGCGGCGCGTGGGGCGGCAGTGCCGCCCTGCGCCAGGCGGAACACGGCCATGGCGGTCACCAGATCGCGCGCCTGGCCGCTCAGGCTGTTGGCGGCGGCGGCCATTTCCTCGACCAGGGCGGCGTTTTGCTGGGTGGCATGGTCCATCTGGGTGACGGCCTCGCCCACCTGGGCCACGCCAGCGCTTTGCTCGCTGCTGGCGGCGCTGATCTCGCCCATGATGTCGGTCACGCGGCGGATGGAGTGAACCACCTCGGTCATGGTGGTGCCGGCCCTGTCCACCAGGTGCGAGCCTTGTTCCACGCGCTCGACGCTGGCGGTGATCAGCTGCTTGATTTCCTTGGCTGCCTCGGCGCTGCGCTGCGCCAGGCTGCGCACCTCGCCGGCCACCACGGCAAAGCCGCGGCCCTGCTCGCCGGCGCGCGCCGCCTCCACGGCGGCGTTGAGCGCCAGGATGTTGGTCTGGAAGGCAATGCCGTCGATCACGCCGATGATGTCGGCAATCTTGCGGCTGCTGTCGTTGATGCCCTTCATGGTGTGCACCACCTCGGACACCACCTCGCCGCCCTGGATGGCCACGGTGCTGGCGCTTTGCGCCAGCTGGTTGGCCTGGCGGGCGTTGTCGGCGTTCTGGCGCACGGTGGCGCCCAGCTGTTCCATGGACGCGGCGGTTTCCTCCAGCGCGCTGGCCTGGGCCTCGGTGCGCGCGGACAGGTCGCTGTTGCCCTGTGATATCTCGGCGCTGGCCGTGGCCACGCTCTCGGCGTTGCCGCGCACGCCGGCCACCACGCTGGCCAGGTTGTCCTGCATGTGGCGCAGGGCATCCAGCAAGGCGGCGGTTTCATCGCGTCCATGCGCTTCGATGGGTTGGGTCAGGTCGCCCTCGGCGATCTGGCCCGCGCGGCGCACGGCCAGATGCAGCGGCGCGGTGATGGAGCGGCCCAGCACCCAGGCCGCGCCCGCGCCCGTCAGCAGCGCCAGCAGGGCAGCGACGATGATCACCAGGCGCCCCTGATCCGCAGCGGCGTTGGCTTCGGCCAGGGTGTGCTCGTAGAGCATCCGCTGGCGCTGCTCCAGCGTCTGGATGGTCTGGGTGTAGGCGTCGGCCAGCGGCTTGAGCTGGCTTTGCACCAGGGCGCTCACATCCTCGCCTGCCGCCTTGCGCTTGAACAATTCGGCGCGCGGCGCGCGATAGGCTTCGCGGGCCTTGTCGATGTCGGCCAGCATCCGGCGCCCCTCGTCAGACACAACCAGCCGCTCCACCGACTTGCGCGATTCATTCACGCCTGCCGAGCCCTGCTCGATCTCGGCCTGCCAGGCGGCCAGGTGGCTGGTGTCCGCGTCCAGCAGGACGGCGCGCGTGCGCACCCAGTTCAGGTCAATGCCCTGGCGCCAGTGCAGCACTGCCCGCAGGCGTTCGTTGTCGGTGGTGGCCAGTTGCTGGGTAACGCTGGCCAACTCTTGCAGCCGCCACACGCCGATGCCGGCAATGATGACGGTGATGAGCAAGACCAGGCCAAAGGCCAGGCCCAGGCGGGTGCCTACCTTGATGTCGTTGAGATGCATGTGTGCCCCTTTGCCGCGCGGATTGCAAAAAAATGTATGTCGCAAGCATGCCACGCCGTGCGCTGGCCTGGTCGGCAAAAGTAACCCTGGATGGTAGGTTTTGGGGTGCCGCTGGTGTGGCGCGTCATGAGCACCTTGCGCAGCAGCCTGCCCCCGGGCTTCCTGTACGCAGGCGGGTGCTTTGCTACACTTTGCCGCCATGTTCATTCACCGCACGTTCATTGCAGGTCGCAGCGACCGGGGAGCCTGGCCCTGGCGCAAGCCTGCGTCCTTGAACTCCTGACCGGCACCTGGGGCACATTCCAGCGTGCCCCCCGTGGCCCCGCCTGCTGTCCGTGCGGGGCCGACTTGTCTGAATGATCCCGCGGCGCCTGGGCTTGCACACGCAGCCGCGCCGCACGCGCTGGGAACCTCTCTTGTGATCACTGAACTGGAATTCAAAAGCCTGGCCCTGGAGGGCTACAACCGCATCCCGCTGATCGCCGAAGCCTTTGCGGACCTGGAAACCCCGCTGTCGCTGTACCTCAAGCTGGCCCACGGCAAGGGCGATGGCACCAACAGCTTTTTGCTCGAATCGGTGGTGGGCGGCGAGCGCTTCGGGCGCTACAGCTTCATCGGCCTGCCCGCGCGCACGCTTTTGCGCGCCAGCGGTTTTGGCGACGCGGCGCGCACCGAGGTGGTGACCGACGGCCAGGTGGTGGAAACGCACCCGGGCAACCCGCTGGACTTCATCGCCGCCTACCAAAAGCGCTTCAAGGTGGCGCTGCGCCCGGGCCTGCCGCGCTTTTGCGGCGGCCTGGCGGGCTACTTTGGCTATGACGCGGTGCGCTACATCGAGAAAAAGCTCGAAAAATCCTGCCCGCCCGACACGCTGGGCTGCCCCGACATCCTGCTGCTGCAGTGCGAGGAGCTGGCGGTCATCGACAACCTGTCGGGCAAGCTGTACCTGATCGTCTATGCCGACCCGGCGCAGCCCGAGGCTTATGCCCGCGGCAAGAGGCGGCTGCGCGACCTGAGGGACCAGCTCAAATATTCGGTCAGCGCGCCGCAGGTCGGGCCCGGCGAGAGCCACCCCGCGCAGCGCAGCTTTGCCAAGGCCGACTACCTGGCCGCCGTGGCGCGGGCCAAGGATTTGATCGCCGCGGGCGACTTCATGCAGGTGCAGGTGGGCCAGCGCATCCACAAGCGCTACACCGAAAGCCCCTTGAGCCTGTACCGCGCGCTGCGTTCGCTCAACCCCTCGCCCTACATGTATTTCTACAACTTTGGCGACTTCCAGGTGGTGGGCTCCAGCCCCGAGATCCTGGTGCGCCAGGAAAAGACGGATGGCGGTGAGAAGATCACCATCCGCCCCCTGGCCGGCACCCGTGCGCGCGGCGCCACCCCCGAGGCCGACAAGGCCGCCGAGACCGAGCTCATCAACGACCCCAAGGAGCGCGCCGAGCATGTCATGCTGATCGACCTGGCGCGCAACGACATCGGCCGCATCGCCAAGACCGGCAGCGTGAAGGTGACCGAGGCTTTCGTGGTGGAACGCTACAGCCATGTCATGCACATCGTGAGCAACGTGGAGGGCATCCTCAACGACGGCATGACCAGCATGGACGTGCTGCGCGCCACCTTCCCCGCGGGCACGCTCACCGGCGCGCCCAAGGTGCACGCCATGGAGCTGATCGACCAGCTGGAGCCCACCAAGCGCGGCTTGTATGGCGGCGCCTGCGGCTATCTGAGCTACGCGGGCGACATGGACGTGGCCATTGCGATTCGCACCGGCATCATCAAGGACGGCGTGCTGTACGTGCAGGCGGCGGCCGGCGTGGTGGCCGATTCGGTGCCCGAGCTGGAATGGAAAGAAACCGAACACAAGGCGCGCGCGCTGTTGCGGGCGGCCGAGCTCGTCGAGGAGGGTCTGGAATGACGACCCGCGCCATCGACAAGGTGAACCACTGCCGCACCATGGCCGAGGTGCGCGCCGGCGTGGACGCGCTGGACGACATCCTGGTGCCCCTGCTGGTGCAGCGCAGCGGCTACATGACGCAGGCCGCACGGGTGAAGAACAGCGAGGCCCTGGTGCGCGACGAGGCGCGCATCCAGGCCATCATCGACCGCGTGCGCCCGCTGGCCGCGGCCCACGGCGGCGACCCCGGCCTCATCGAGCGCATCTACCGCGCCATGATGGAGTGCTACATCGACTATGAACACCAGGAGCTGGCGCGCCTGCGCGCTGCAGGCCTGCAGCCCCAAGGAGAGCAGCCATGAAGCTCTTGATGATCGACAACTACGACAGCTTCACCTACAACATCGTGCAGTACCTGGGCGAGCTGGGCGCCGACGTGACCGTGGTGCGCAACGACGAGGCCACGCTGGACGAGGTGATTGCGCTGGTGGCCGAGCAGGGTATCGAGCGCATCGTGATCTCGCCCGGGCCGTGCTCGCCGGCAGAGGCGGGCATCTCGGTGGCGGCCATCCGGCACTTTGCGGGCAAGCTGCCGCTGCTGGGTGTGTGCCTGGGCCACCAGGCCATTGGTGCGGCCTTTGGCGGCGACATCATCCGCGCGGGCCAGCAGATGCATGGCAAGACCAGCGTCATCACCACCGACCAGCAAGGCGTGTTTGCCAACCTGCCCCGGCAGTTCACCGTGAACCGCTACCACTCGCTGGTGATCGACCGCAAGACCCTGCCCGACTGCCTGGAGGTCACCGCCACCAGCGAGGACGGCGAAATCCAGGGCGTGCGCCACAAGACCTTGGCGGTGGAGGGCGTGCAGTTCCACCCCGAGAGCATCCTGACCGAACACGGCCACGCCATGCTCAAGAACTTTCTGGACCAGAAATAAGCCGCAACCAGCGCAGCGCGAACGGCTTGAAGCAAAAAGTGGCTTCAGCCCTTGTAAATAAAGCGCTGAAAGCTATTAAAAACAGAGTAAATCCATGACTACCATCACCCCTCAGGAAGCGCTGCAGCGCACCATCGAGCACCGCGAAATCTTCCATGACGAGATGCTGCACCTGATGCGCATGATCATGAGCGGCGAGCTCTCGCCCGTCATGACCGCGGCCATCACCACCGGCCTGCGCGTGAAGAAGGAAACCATTGGCGAGATCACCGCCGCCGCGCAGGTGATGCGCGAGTTTTCCACCAAGGTCAGCGTGGCCAACACCCATCATCTGGTGGACATCGTGGGCACGGGTGGCGACGGCGCCAACACCTTCAACATCTCCACCTGCGCCACCTTCGTCATCGCCGCCGCGGGCGGCAAGGTCAGCAAGCATGGCGGGCGCAGCGTCAGCAGCAAGTCTGGCAGCGCCGACGCCATGGAGGCGCTGGGCGTCAACATCAACCTGCAGCCCGTGCAGATCGCGCAGTGCATTGCCGACGTGGGCATCGGCTTCATGTTTGCGCCCAACCACCACCCGGCCATGAAAAACGTGGCGGCGGTGCGCAAAGAGCTGGGCGTGCGCACCCTCTTCAACATCCTGGGGCCGCTCACCAACCCGGCGGGCGCGCCCAATATTTTGATGGGCGTGTTCCACGAAGACCTGGTGGGCATCCAGGTGCGCGCGCTGCAGCGCCTGGGCGCCGAGCACGCGCTGGTGGTCTATGGCCGCGATGGCCTGGACGAGATCAGCCTGGGCGCCGGCACGCTGGTGGGTGAGCTGAAAGACGGCGTGGTGCGCGAGTACGAAGTCCACCCCGAGGACTTCGGCCTGCGCATGGCGGGCACGCGCTCGCTGCGCGTGGAAAACCCCGCCGAGTCCAAAGCCATGCTGATGGGCGTGCTGCAGGGCGACGAAGGCCCGGCGCGCGACATCGTCTGCCTGAACGCCGGCGCCGCGCTGTATGCGGGCAACATCGCCGAATCGCTGGAAGACGGCCTGCGCCGCGCCCAGCAGGCACTGGCCAGCGGCGCGGCCCTGGCCAAGCTGCACGAGCTGGTCGCCTACACCCAGAAGTTTGCGGCCTGAGACTACCCACACACAGCGCCCAAACAGTCCCCAAGGAGCCCCACCGTGTCCGACATCCTGAAAAAAATCTGCGACGTGAAGGCTGAAGAAGTGGCCGCCGCCAAGCAGCGTGTGCCTTTTGCCGACATGCGCCGCGACGCCGAGAGCCGCGTGCTCACGCGCGACTTCGTGGGCGCGCTGCGCGCAAAAATCGCCAAGGGCCAGGCCGGCGTGATCGCCGAGATCAAGAAGGCCAGCCCCAGCAAGGGCGTGATCCGCGAGGACTTCGTGCCCGCCGACATCGCGCAGAGCTACGCCGAGGGCGACGGCAAGGTCAGCGCGGCCTGCCTTTCGGTGCTGACCGACCGCCAGTTCTTCCAGGGCCAGCCCGACTACCTCAAGCAGGCGCGCGCCAGCTGCCAGCTGCCGGTGCTGCGCAAGGATTTCATGGTCGATCCCTACCAGATCTACGAGTCCCGGGCTTTTGGAGCGGACTGCGTGCTGCTGATTGCCGCCTGCCTTGAGGATGGCCTGATGGCCGAGATGGAGCAGATTGCCCGCAGCCTGGACATGGCCGTGCTGGTCGAGGTGCACGACGGCGCCGAGCTGGAGCGCGCGCTGCGCCTTGCGACGCCGCTGGTGGGCATCAACAACCGCAACCTGCGCAACTTCGAAGTCAGCCTGCAGACCACGCTGGAGCTGCGCAAAGATGTACCCGCCGACCGCCTGCTGGTGACCGAGTCCGGCATTACCGGCCCTGCGGACGTGCGCACCATGCGCGACGCGGGCGTCAACGCTTTTCTTGTGGGAGAGGCCTTCATGCGCGAGAGCGACCCGGGCCGGGCGCTGGCGCGGCTGTTTGCCTGACGGCAGGCTCCGCAAAGCCGCGGGCAGGGCGGGCAAACTGCGGGGCGCCGGGCGCGAATCTGGCGCTATGCGGCGCGGCATGTGCGGGCGCATACTATGGCGCGGCAAGCCCGATAGCGCCGGGGCTGCCAGGTGACCGCAGGCCGGGCTTGATGCGCGGCACTGGTGCACATACGGCCCACCCCAGGAGTTGTCTTGACCCCCAGCCCGACCTTGCCCGACACGGTTTTCCGCAAGGAATGGCGCTGGCTCGTCTTGCTGTGGCTGGCGGCTGGCGTCTTGATGGCCACGATCATGTGGCACGAGCGCAGCAACATGCAAGCCATTGAGCGCCAGCGTTTGGTGCATCAGGTGCGTGTCATTCACGACAACCTGGGGCGCCAGCTGGAGGCCATCCACCGCAGTCTGTCCGCCATTGCAGGCGACGTGCTGCAGTTGCGCGGGCAGGCTCTGGGGACTGACACGCTGGATGACCGGCTGCGCACGCTGCACGGCGCCATGTCCGGCATCAGCTCCCTGAACGTTCTGGACGAGCACGGCACGGTGATTGCTTCCAGCCAGGACGGGCTGCGCGGCGAGAGTCTGGCGCACCGTGCTTACTTTCAGACGGCGCGTCAGCTGGCCGCAACAGCTCCGCACACCCTGGTCGTCGGCGCGCCGGCACGCACGCTGCTGGGTTCGTGGGCCATCACCCTGGCGCGTCCGGTGCGGGGCGTGCAAGGCCGGCTGGAGGGCGTGGCCATCGCCACGCTGGACTCCGCGGCGTTCGAGACCCTGCTCGACTCCGTGCGCTACACCCCCGATGTGGTCAGCACGCTGGTGCATGGTGATGGGCTGCGTTTTTTGGCGGTGCCGGACAGCGAGCAGCAGCCCGGCGCCAGCGTGGCGCAGCCGGGCACGCTGTTCAGTGACCACATGCAAGGCGGGCAGCCGGTCAGCCTGGCCGTGGGCCTGCTGGAGCCGGGCCAGCCGCAGCGCCTGATGGCCCTGCACACCATCCGCCCGGACGGGCTGCACATGGACAAGCCCCTGGTGGTGGGCGTGGGGCGCGACTGGCGTCTGGTGCTGGCCGGGTGGTACAGCCGCGCCCTGTGGCTGGGTGCGGCCTGGCTGCTGGCCGCAGGCGCGTCCGCCTGGTGGCTGGGCCGCTCGCACCGGCGGCGGCGCAGGCTGTGGCGGCGCGAGCAGGACCTGGCCGCACAGCAAGCCGCGCTGCAGGCGCGCTGGCGCGTGGTGCTGCAGGCCACGCAGCAGGGCGTGTGGGACTGGGACATTGCTGGCGGCGCGGTGTATTTCTCGCCGGTCTGGAAGTCCATCCTGGGCTACGAGGACGCCGACATTGCCGCCACGCTGACCGAGCGCGAAAACCGCATTCACCCCGATGACGTGGCGCTGGTGCAGGCCGACCTGCAGCGCCACCTGCGCGGCGAGACGCCTTGCTACGACAACGTGCACCGCATGCGCTGCAAGGACGGCAGCTACAAATGGGTGCACGAACGCGGGCAGGCCACCGAGCGCGATGCCGACGGCCGGCCGCTGCGGCTGATCGGCACCCACACCGACGTGACCGCGCAGCGCCAGCACCAGGAAACGCTGGACCGGCTGGCCGAGAACGTGCCCGGCGTGCTGTACCAGTACCAGCGCGAGCCCGACGGGCGCAGCCACCTGCCCTACGTCAGCCGCGGCGTGCAAGACCTCTACGGCCTGAGCGCCGAGCAGTTGCGCGCTAACGCGCAGTCGATGCTCGAGTGCATCCACCCCGACGACCTGCCCGCGCTGCAGGGCAGCGTGCTGCAGTCGGCGCAGACGCTGCAACTGTGGCGCGCGGAGTTTCGCGTGACGCTGCCCGGGCGGGGCGAGCGCTGGCTCAGCGGCCAGGCGCGGCCGTCACGCACGGCCTCTGGGGCGGTGCTGTGGCACGGCTACGTGCAGGACGTCACGGCGGCCAAACAGCAGACCTTGCAGCTACAGGAGACCGAGCGCCTGCTCAAGCACCTGATGCAGGAAATGCCCATCGGCCTGTGCATGACCGACGGCGCCGGGCGCATCTACTTTCGCAATCGGCGCTTTCAGGAACTGTTTGGCTACACCGACGCCGAGGTGGGCACGCTGCAGCAGTGGCGCCTGCGCGCCTACCCCGACGCCGCCTATCGCTCGCAGATCATTGCCTCATGGAGCGCCGCGCTGGCGCAGGCCGCAAAGCGTGGCGGCGAGATAGCAGGCCGCGAGGTGCGCGTGACCGACCGCGACGGCCGCATGCGCACCATGGTCGTCGGCGGGCGGGTGTTCGGCGACCACTACATGACCACCTTCATGGACCTGACCGAGCAGCGCGCGCAAAACGAGCTGCTGCGCAAGCTGGCCTACCGCGACGGCCTGACCGGGCTGGCCAACCGCCGCCAGTTTGACCGCAGCCTCAAGGCCGAATGGCGCCGCTGCCGCCGCAGCAGCAAGCCGCTGGCGCTGGTGATGATCGACATCGACCACTTCAAGCAGTTCAACGACCTGTACGGCCACCAGAAGGGTGACGACTGCCTGCGCTGCGTGGCTGCGGCGCTGCGCTCGGCCCTGGGGCGCCCGTTTGATCTGGTGGCGCGCTACGGCGGCGAGGAGTTTGTGTGCCTGCTGCCCGAGTGCGACACACAGGGCGCACGCGCCATCGCCCAGTCGCTGTGCCACGCGGTGCAGGCGCTGTGCATAGAACACCGCGGCTCGCAGGTGGCGCAGGTGGTCACCGTCAGCGCCGGCGTTGCCAGCGAGGTGCCCACCGCCCAGACTTCGCCCGAAGACCTGCTGGCCCGTGCCGATGCCTGTCTGTACCGCGCCAAAACCACCGGCCGCAACCGGGTCAGCGACGAGGTGGTGGTGCTACTATAAAAATAGCTTCCAGCGCTTGTTGTAAAAGGGCTGGAACCATATTTGACAATGAAAAACTCAGGCTCTTTCACCGCACCCTTCCCATTTACTGATGCCGTCACCTGCACCGCCGCCACGCAGCTGCAAAGCGCCTGCGCGGCCGACTGGCCGATAGCGCCAGGCTGGCAGCCGCTGGTCAGTGAATTTTTTGCCAGCCAGCGCGGTAGGCAATTGCTGGACTTTTTGCACGATCGCCTGCAGGCCGGCGCCGTCATCTTCCCGCAGCAGCCGCTGCGTGCGCTGCAGCTCACGCCGCCCGATGCGGTGCGCGTGGTCATCCTGGGGCAAGACCCCTACCACGGCCGCGGCCAGGCCGAGGGGCTGGCGTTCTCGGTCGCGCCGGGCGTGCGCCTGCCGCCGTCGCTGCGCAACATTTTCAAGGAAATGCAGCGCGACCTGGGCGTGCCGTTTCCGCCGTTCCCCAACCCCGGCGGCAGTCTGGTGCAGTGGGCGCGCGGCGGCGTGCTGCTGCTCAACACCTGCCTTACCGTGGAAGAAGGCCTGCCCGCCAGCCACGCCGGCCGCGGCTGGGAGCTGCTGACCGACGCCGTCATCCGCCATGTGGCCGAGCAGGGGCGCCCCACGGTCTTCATGCTCTGGGGCAGCCATGCCCAGTCCAAGCGCGCGCTGATTCCCGAGGGCCGCGGCCATCTGGTGCTGATGAGCAATCACCCTTCGCCCCTGTCGGCGCTGCGCCCGCCCGTGCCCTTCATTGGCAACGGCCATTTCAGCCGGGCCAAGGCGTTTCGCCAGCAGCACGGTTATTGAACTCCTGATTTCTCGCTCTTTTTCTGTATGTCCGCTTCCGCCTCTCCCTACATCATCGGGCGCATCCCCAAGCTGCCGCCCAAGTACGCCCTGATCGTCATGCCGTTGCTGATGTCCGGGATGATGTCCGGCATCATCTGCCTGGTGAATCTGGTGCGCGCGCTGGGCCTGAGCCGCGCAGCCCTGGAGGCTTGGCCCAGCACCTGGCTGCTGGCCTGGGCCGTGGCGTTTCCGACCGTGATGCTGGTGATGCCGTTGGTCAAGCGCATCACGTTGCGGCTGGTGCGACTGTCCTGACCTCCGGACGGCCACGGGGTGTGGCGCCTGCGGGCATTCATTGAAGCTGTCGCGCAGGGTCAAGACTCTGGCGCCCGCGGTCATCGCGGCGACGGGCGCGGTGCGGCACATTGGATGCCTGCCCGACTACAGAGGAACGTGACCCATGAATGCCCTGTCCCGGATTTTGATTGCCGCCTCTATGGCGACCGGCTTCTCTTTTGCGGCCCAGGGTGCTGCAAAAGCCCCCCCGGCTACGGACACCCGCTTTCTGGCGGTTGGTGAAGGCCGTATTGCCTACGACGACACGGGTGGCGGCGGCCCGCTGGTGCTGGCCATTCCGGGGATGGGCGATCTGCGCTCGGAATACCGCGCGCTGCGCCCGCTGCTGCAACAGGCCGGATACCGCGTCGTCACCATGGATGTGCGCGGACACGGTGAAACGACGGCGCTGTGGAGTGACTACTCCGCCCACGCCGTCGGCCGTGACGCACTGGCGCTGATCGAGCACCTGAACGCAGGCCCGGCCGTGGTGCTGGGCAATTCGTTTGCCGCCGGGTCTGCGCTGTGGGCGGCGCACGATGCGCCGGCGCGGGTGCGTGGCGTCGTGCTGCTGGGGCCGGTGGTGCGGGACGGCCATCCGTCGTGGTTTGCAAGGACTGCGGTGGCGGTCGGCTTTGCCGGGCCCTGGCGCGTGGCGTTCTGGATGGCTTTCTGGAACAGCCTTTTTCCGTCACACAAACCGTTGGACCACGCCCAGGCCAAGGCAGCGCTGGCTGCCAACCTGCGCGAGCCCGGCCGGATGGACGCGTTGCGCACCATGATCGGCCTGTCCAAGGCGGACACGGCGGCCATCGTTGCGCGCAGCCGGGTGCCGGCGCTCGTGGTGATGGGAACGCAGGACCCCGATTTTCCCGACCCCGCCGCCGAGGCCCGCTGGCTGGGCCAGGCGCTGGCCACCGAGCCGCTGATCGTGGACGGGGCGGGCCATTACCCGCACCTGGAGATGCCGGAGCGCGTGGCGCCCACCGTGCTGAACTTTCTGGCGCGTCTGGGCGCGGCGTGATGCGCGGGGATGCCTGGCACCGCTGGCCTGGCCGGCGCTGGGGTTCAGTGCCGCGCGGCCGCGGGCGTCGTGCCGGTCCAGCGCTTGAAGGCGCGGTGAAAGGCGCTGTGGTCGGAAAAGCCCAGCAGGTACGCCACCTCGCCCAGCGCCAGGCGTTCATCGGCGATGTAGCGCGTGGCCAGCTCACGCCGCACCTCGTCCACCAGGTCGGCAAAGCAGGTGCCCTCATCGCCGAGCCGGCGCTGCAGGCTGCGCTCGCTCAGGTTCAGGTGCCGCGCCACGGCGCGCAGCGACATCACCCCGTGGGCCATGCCTTGGGCCAGCTGTTGCCGCACCTGCATGGTGATGCTCTCGTGGGGCTGGTTGCGGGTTGCAAGCAATTGCTCGGCATGGGCGGTGACGATGCGCGACAGACCCGGATCGGCCGCAGGAACCGGACGGTCCAGCAATTCGCTGGCCAGCACCACGCAGGACGCCGGCGCACCGAAGCGGGGAACCACGCCCAAGACCTGGCGGTAGGTTTCCACGTTGTCCAGCGGCGCATGCATGAACGCCACCTCCAGCGCCTGCACCGGCTCGCCGGCAAGCTGGGACGCCACCACCACCAGCGAGGCCAGGGTGAACTCGGCAGCCTGCGGACAGGGTTGAACGCCCGCCCTCTCGAAGTGGTGTTCGATGCGCGTTGCAGTGCCCATCGGGATGATCTTGAAGCTTGCCAGGTCGTGCAGCAGCCGGTTGTAGCGCGCCAGCCGCTGCAGCGCTGTGCGCAGGTCGGGGGCGGTGCGCACGGCGTAATCCAGCACGTCGAACTCTCCTGGGCGGATCAGGCGGGCTGCCTGCAGGCCAAAGGCTGGCGTGCGGGTCCATTGCGCCGCACGGGCCCACAAGCGCTCCTCCACCGACAGCGGCATGCGTGCCTCAGGGTCGTTCAGCCAGGCCGCTTCAAAGCCTGTGCCGCACATCAGCCGCTCTGGCTCCACGCCAAGGCTGGCTGCGCGTTGAACGATCAGGGCGCCAATTCGGGCGGAAACCTGGGGGATGAAGGGGCGGGCGGACATCGTGGGTGCGTGCGCATCTGCAGCAATGAAAGGTCGATAGGGGCATTTTCCCTGCCGTTGGCCATGGCATCGCATCACCATGAGAGGCGTTGATGGATCAGAAAGTTGTGCCCAGGCATGGTCTTTGGCGGCGGGCGGGCTGCATGGCGGCACTGGGCCTGGTGGGTGTCTTCTCGCTCCTGCTGCAACCGCTGCCCGAAGCGCTGATGCGCCAGCACCCGGAGCTGGCAGAGATGCCCCCGTGGTTGCTGCAACTCGCCGTTGTGCTCAACCCCTTGATTTTGCTGCTTGCGGCGGCCCTGTCAGGAACCTTGCTGGCCCATAGGGTTGGGCTGCGCAGCGTGCTGGCGGGCACCGCGAGCGCGGGCGACATGCGCCGCGCCTGGCCGTTGGCTGCGGGCGTCGGCCTGGCAACGGGGGCGCTGGCCGTGTTGCTGGATATCGCCGCAGCGCCTGTGCTGGGCGATGCGTGGTCGCGGTTCCTGTGGCAGGCATCGCGGCCAGACCTGCCCGCCCTGCTCGTCGGCGTGTTGTACGGGGGCATCACCGAAGAGATTTTGCTGCGCTGGGGCGTGATGAGCGCGCTGGCATGGGCCCTGTGGTCCATTGGTGGCAAAAAGCGCATGGGGTTCTGGATGTGGGCGGCCATTGTCGCCACGGCGCTGATCTTCGGGGCGGCGCACCTGCCGGCCCTGGCGGCCCAGGTGGAGCTGACCACGGGCATTGTCGTGCGCACGGTGCTGATCAACGCGCTTGCGGCAGTGGTGTATGGCTGGGTGTGCTGGCGCCATCACCTGGAGGCGGCCATGCTCAGCCATGCCAGCTCCCATCTGGCGATGGCGACGGCATGGGCGCTCCTGGGCTGACGCACAGCAGCGCCCAAAGATGCGTTGGACCCTTACGCAGCATGAGCTTTGAAATTGAACCTTATGGCGACAGAAGACCCCGGACACGCATTGCACGATCCGCCGCACCCGGCAGGCGAATTCATGGCCTGGATGCAGGATGCCCTGGGCGCATTCACCACGGGGCAGGGGGCCTCGGTTCCGTGCGGCGACTGCAAGGCGTGCTGCCGCGCCGGCTATTTCATTCCGGTGCGCCGCGATGAGTGGACCACGCGTGCTGCCATCCACGCCCGCTTGCTGGTGAGCCCCATTGGAGCCCCCGGCGATGGGGATCACCTCATCAGCACCACCCGGCGGGGCGAGTGCGCCTTGCTCCAGCACGGAGCCTGCTCCATCTATCCCCAGCGGCCGCAGGCATGCCGCGATTACGACTGCCGCATCTTCGCGGCGGCCGGACTTCCATCGGGCCATGACGAAATCGATCGGCAAGTCGTCCGTTGGCGGTTTCATTACATGGACGAAGACAGCCGGCGCGCGCACGCCGCGGTCAGGGCAGCCGCGCGTTTTATCGCCGGTAACCCGCAGGCCTTCCCGGGAGGGCGCGTGCCCAGGCGGCCCGCAGACATTGCCGTGGTGGCCTTGAAGTCCCACCGCGTCTTTCTCGACCCTGACCTTCGAAGTGCTGCGCCTGAAGTCATTGCCGAAGAGATCGTGCAGGCCTGCCGCAGCTTCGATGCCACCGGGTGCCTGGCACCGCAACTCACGTATTCCCCATGAAACACCATTCGACACCACTGAACTTGACGGTGGGCGATGTGGCCCGGCGCACCGGGCTGACCGTGCGCACGCTGCATCACTACGACGCCATCGGCCTGGTGCAGCCCAGCGCCCGCAGCGACAGTGGCTACCGCCTCTACAACGCGCGCGACGTCGAGCGCCTGCACGCGGTGCAGTCGCTCAAGCAGCTTGGGTTGAGCCTGGAGACGATCGGCGTGGCCTTGGCGGGCGGCGGCATCGCCCCGCTCGAACTGATCGACCGGCAGATCACGCAGGCGCGCCTGGCGGTCGAGCAGGCCCGGGCCATGGAAGAGTCGTTGCAGCTGCTGCGCGAAACATTGGCCGGCGGCGATGACGGCGCAGGCCACACCAGCGCCTTGCTGGCTGGTGTGCAGCTGCTGGCCACGTACCAGCGCTTTCTGCCGGGCCAGGGCATCCGGCGGCTGCTGGGCCGATGGCGCCAGGCCCGCGCGCGCTGGCAGCCGGTCGCCGCTGCACTGGCCCAATGTCAGGGCGCCGAAGTGCCCGTGGACACGCCGCAGGTGCAACGCCTGGCCCAGCAGTGGATGAACGTGGCCATGGCCGTCTTCGGCGGGCAGATCGGCACGGTGCTGCAATGGGCGCAGATGCACCGCCTGGCGCCGGATACGGCCGCCCATGCGGGGCTCGACCCGCAGCTGCTGGCCTATCTGGAGCAGGCGATTGCCGCCCGGATGGACGCCTTGCGGCGGCACCTGGATGCGCAGGACCTGGCCCGGCTGGATGGCACGCTAGGCCCCGAGTGGGAGCAGTTTGCGCACGAGGGGCAGAGGCTGCTGGCGGCCTGCACGTCGCCCGCGGCGCCGGAGGCGGCGGCTTTGCGTGCGCGTTACCTGGACTTGCTCGCCAGGACGGTTCGCCACGATGACGCGCTGGCCGAGAAGTTGCGCCGGGCCTACAGCGCGGAACCCATTCTGGCCCACGGCCACTTCGTTTCCGCGCCGCTTCGCGCCTTTCTCGCGCAAACCTCTTGACCCTCACGCCACGTCAGGCCGGAGAGTCACGATTTTTCTACCGGAGAACCTGACCATGAACACCATCACATCGGACCCCATCGCCGACCCCATCGCTTGCCCGAGCCCCTCGGCATTGCGCGTTGCGATGGCACGCGCCCTGCACCAGTTGCTGGACCGGCCGCTGGTGCTTGAAGACCCGTTCGCGCTGGGGATGCTCGGGCCCGAAACCGCCGCCGCGCTGATGCTGGACCCCGATGCCTACAACGACGTGCCGGCGCGGTCGCTGCGCGCAGGCATCGTCGCGCGATCGAAATTTGCGGAAGACCGCCTGCTGCGCGCGGTTGCCTCGGGCTGCCGGCAGTACGCCGTCGTCGGCGCAGGCCTGGATACATGGGCCCTGCGGTCTGCGCAATCATTGCCGGCGGTTGACGTGTATGAGCTGGACCAGCCCGCGATGCAGGCATGGAAGCATCGCAGGTATGCCGACAACGCCTGGATGCCGCCTGCCCGGCTGCGCTGGCTGCCTGCCGATCTGCGAGAGGCGTCGATCATGGACGCGCTGGCCCACGGCGGCGCCAATCTGTCCGCGCGCATGGCCGTGTCGATACTGGGCGTTCTGGTGTATCTGGACCACGCGGTGGTGGAGCGCGCGATCCACGCGCTGGGCGCGTTGCCAATCGGGTCGGTGCTGGCCCTGGACTACCGTCTGGACGAGCAGTGCCTGGCGCCTGTCGAGCGCACCATGATGCAGTTCACCGCGCAGATCATGGCGGCAGGCGGCGAGCCGTGGCAATCCTCCAGCACGCCAGACCGCATGAAAGCGCTGCTGGCGACGGCAGGCTTCGATGTCGAAGAAGACCTGGGGCCCGCAGAACTCAATGCCCGCTACCTTGCGCGGCGCCGGGACGGCCTGCAGATTGCGGGCGGCGGTTTCCGCTACCTCAGTGCCTGCAAGGTGCGTTGAGCTCAGGCAGTCTGCCGCTGCAGCAGCATGGCATCGCCGTAGCTGAAGAAGCGGTAGCGCTGCGCCACCGCGTGGCGGTACAAATCCATGATGTGCTCGTAGCCCGCAAAGGCGCTCACCAGCATCATCAGCGTGCTTTTGGGCAGGTGGAAGTTGGTGACCAGCAGGTCCACCACCTGAAAGCGAAAGCCCGGCGTGATGAAGATGCGGGTGTCGCCCTGCGTCTGGCCGCTTTGCGCCCAGGATTCGAGCGTGCGCACCGTGGTCGTGCCCACGGCCACCACGCGGCCGCCGCGCTGGCGGCAGCGCTCGAGCTGCGCCAGCGTGGCCAGCGGAATGTCGTACCACTCGCTGTGCATCTGGTGCTCGGCCAGGTTTTCGGTCTTGACCGGCTGGAAGGTGCCCGCGCCCACATGCAATGTGACGCTGGCGGTCTCCACGCCCTGCTTTGCCAGCTGCGCCAGCACGGCCTCGTCAAAGTGCAGCGCCGCCGTGGGCGCCGCCACGGCGCCGGGCGCGCGCGCAAACACGGTCTGGTAGCGCTCGGCGTCTTCGGCCTCGTCGGGGTCATGGTCGGCGTTTTGCTGGCGCTCGATGTAGGGCGGCAGCGGCAGGTGGCCGTGGCGCTCCATCAGCTGCCAGGGGGTTTCGCCGGCCGGGCCGCGCAGCGCCAGGCGAAACAGCGGGCCGTCGGCATCCGGGTAGCGGCCCAGCAGCGTGGCGTCAAAACCACCGCGCGCCGCGCCGCCTGCCATGTGGATGGTGGCGCCGGGCAGGGGCTTTTTGCTGACCTTCATGTGCGCCACGACTTCGTTGCCCGCGCCGGTGGTGAGCACGCGCTCGATCAGCAGCTCCAGCTTGCCGCCGCTGGCCTTCTCGCCGAACAGGCGCGCCTTGACCACGCGCGTGTCGTTGAACACCAGCAGGTCGCCCGGCTGCAGCAGGCTGGGCAGCTCGCGGAAGATGCGGTCGGTGGGCGGGCTGGCGCGCCCGTCCAGCAGGCGTGAGCTGCTGCGTTGCAGGGCGGGGTGCTGGGCGATGAGCAGCTCGGGCAGCTCGAAGTCAAAGTCGCTCAGGGTAAAGGTGCGGGGGGCGGCAGGGGGGAAGGACATGCGGTGCTTGGGGGCCGTGGGGGTAGCGTGGGCCCGTTCCAAGGCAAAAAAAGACAAGCGGGCGATTTTCGCAAAGAAGCGGCCGCCGTGCAGCGCGCACAGTGATTCGGAAGGGGCGCGGCCGCGCTTGCAGGGCCGGCCGGACGTGAGGGCGTCGTGCGCTGCCCCAGACAGCCCCCAGGTCGTGTGGCAGCCCGGCCCGCCCGCCCATGTGCGAGGGACAGTGAAGTTTGGCAACCGCGGGCGTGTTAGCCTTTTTGCCGTGTCAGCCGCTCCCAGAAAATCACCCATCGCCCCCGCATCGCGCCCCGCAAAGGCCGCCGCCAGCCCCGCGCAGCAAGCCCTCGTCAAGCTGGGCCTGACGCGCGACATCGACCTGGCGCTGCACCTGCCGCTGCGCTACGAGGACGAGACGCGCATCACGCCAATCCGCAACGCGCGCGAGGGCGACACGGTGCAGATCGAGGCCACGGTGACGGCCAGCGAGGTGCAGCTGCGCCCGCGCCGCATGCTGAAGGTGCAGGTCGATGACGGCACCGGCACCTGCGAGCTGACCTTCTTCAGCTTCTATCCCTCGCACCAGAAAGCCCTGGCCGTGGGCGCGCGCGTGCGCGTGCGCGGCGAGGTCAAGGGCGGCTTCTGGGGCCGACAGATGCTGCACCCGGCCTTTCGCAAGGCCGAAGGCGACTTGCCCGCGGCGTTGACGCCCGTCTATCCCACCGTGGCGCAGCTGCCCCAGGCCTATTTGCGCCGCGCCGTGGCCAGCGCCCTCACCCGGGTGGATTTGCCCGAGACGCTGCCGCCGGGGCTGGAGCCGCCGGTGGCAAGGTTTGATGCCAAAAATGGCCTGCAACGCCCGTGGAGCTTGCGCGAGGCGCTATTGTTTTTGCACCGCCCCACGCCTGACGTGGCGCTGGCCACTTTGCAAGACCACAGCCACCCGGCCTGGCAGCGCCTGAAGGCCGAGGAACTGCTGGCGCAGCAGCTGTCGCAACTGACCGCCAAGCGCGAGCGCGCCCGCCTGCGCGCGCCACAGCTGCGCCCGCAGCCCGTGCCTGGCGCGCTGGCGCTGCACGAGCAGCTGCTGGCCGTGCTGCCCTTCAGCCTGACGGCCGCGCAGCGCCGCGTGTGCGAAGAAATTGCGCGCGACCTGGCCCGCCCCGTGCCCATGCACCGCCTGCTGCAGGGCGACGTGGGCTCGGGCAAGACCGTGGTGGCCGCGCTGGCCGCCACCGTGTGCATGGATGCGCACTGGCAGTGCGCGCTGATGGCGCCCACCGAAATATTGGCCGAGCAGCACTTCGCCAAGCTGGTCGGCTGGCTGCAGCCGCTGCTGGCGGCACGCGGCCAGCGCGTGGCCTGGCTGGTCGGCGGTCAAAAGAAGAAAGAGCGCGCCGCCATGCTGGCGCTGATCGAAAGCGGCGAGGCCGCGCTGGTGGTGGGCACGCATGCCGTCATCCAGGAGCAGGTGCGCTTCAAAAACCTGGCGCTGGCGGTGATCGACGAGCAGCACCGCTTTGGCGTGGCACAGCGCCTGGCGCTGCGCAAGAAGCTGGAGCACCACGGCCTGGAGCCGCACCTGCTGATGATGAGCGCCACGCCCATACCGCGCACGCTGGCCATGAGCTATTACGCCGACCTGGACGTGTCCACCATCGACGAGCTGCCGCCCGGGCGCACGCCCATCGTCACCAAGCTGATCGCCGACAGCCGCAAGGACGAGGTCGTTGAGCGCATCGGCGCGCAGGTGGCCGCGGGCCGGCAGGTGTACTGGGTGTGCCCGCTGATTGAAGAGAGCGAGGCGCTGGACCTGTCCAATGCCACCGCCACGCACGCGCAGCTGAGCGAGGCACTGCCCTGCGTGATGGTGGGCCTGCTGCACTCGCGCATGCCCGCAGCTGAAAAGAAGGCGGTGATGGATCTGTTCAAGAGTGGGCAGATGGGCGTGCTGGTGTCCACCACCGTGATCGAGGTAGGCGTGGACGTGCCCAACGCCAGCCTGATGGTCATCGAGCATGCCGAGCGCTTTGGCCTGAGCCAGCTGCACCAGCTGCGCGGGCGCGTGGGGCGCGGCGCGGCCGCGTCGGCCTGCGTGCTGCTGTACTCGACGGGCGAATCGGGCCGGCTGGGCGAGACCGCGCAAGGCCGCCTGCGGGCCATGGCCGAGACTACCGACGGCTTCGAGATCGCGCGGCGCGACCTGGACATCCGCGGGCCGGGCGAATTTCTGGGCGCGCGCCAGTCGGGCGACGCGCTCTTGCGCTTTGCCGACCTGGCCACCGACACGCTGCTGCTGGACTGGGCGCGCGAGACCGCGCCGCAAATGCTCGACCGTCACCCGGATCTGGCCCAGCGGCACATTCAGCGCTGGCTTGGCGGAAAATCAGACTATCTCAAAGCCTGATGGGGGCAAGCCCCCGCCGAATGGCGCGCCGGGCGTTGCACAATCGCCCCCCATCAGCAGGCCGAATCTGTCATGACCCTTACCGAACTCAAGTACATCGTCGCCGTCGCGCGCGAAAAACACTTTGGCCGCGCCGCCGAGGCCTGCTACGTGTCGCAGCCCACGTTGTCGGTGGCCGTCAAAAAGCTGGAGGACGAGCTGGAGGTCAAGTTGTTCGAGCGCAGCGCGGGCGATGTGACCGTGACGCCGCTGGGCGACGAGATCGTGCGCCAGGCGCAAAGCGTGCTGGAGCA